>JBEPWW010000016.1:0-10375 GCA_041642215.1 Salinimicrobium sp.
GTACTGAAATTAAAGTGTCTTCTGCGGGAAACAGGATCAAAGGCTGAGTAGCAGGAAGAAAAAGATCAGCGCGATACCCAGAGAGATGCCGGCGGGTTTTAGCCAGCCTTTCTTATGATACTCCAGGTCCCGGCCCATATGGTTGTTCCAGAAATATTCATTCAGGATCGCGGCCCCAATGACATTGGCGATAAAAGTAAGGTTGGGGGGAAGTTCAAATACCTGCAGTACAGTAGCCGTTAACAGCAGGTACAGAAAAGCGAAGAGCAGGACCTGTATGCGCGCCTTCTCCTTTCCAACAGCTCTTAAATTGGACATCATGAGGGCAGCGGCGAAGATGGTGGAGAACAGGATCGAAAAAACAAGGATCAGTTTTTTGGAATACAGATGAGGCAGTTGTTCTTCCTGCTTTAAGGTCGTCGTATTTCCTGATTCGGAATGTTGGTTTTCCTGTTGCGTGGCCATATTCTTAGCTTTTTAGGGGCGGCAAAAATATTCATTTTTCAGGAATAATTGGCTGTTTATCGGCGGAAAGCATTTGAGAAGCCATGAAAATCAGCTTTCGGGGCTTCGGCTTCAGAAGTTAATTCTGATCAGGGCCTGCCGTATTTTTTGATGATCGCAAGCTGTCCTGCATGATAGGCGGTGTGGGAGATGATCCTGCCCAGGGCTTCGGCTTTGGTCCGGGTGCCAAACTCCTTTGTGCTGATGTTCGTTTGCCAGTTGGATTCCTGTTGTTTTAAAATGACCTGGAAAAACGTGTTTTCTGAATGGCCGGCATAATCTTTTAGTTCCTGCAGATCTGTCCATTCCCCGGTATCCTTTTTCGCGATCACTGTTCTTGCCCTCACCGGAAGATCGGTCTTTCCGAATACATTTTTCGCGAACAGCAGTTCCACATCGGCGATATGGCGTATAAGGAATCCGGCCGAATTGGGGGAGTCGCCCAAGCGTTTCTTCAGATCTTCCTGACTAAGCGCTAATAACTGTTTGTTGAACCGGGTGCGTGCTTCCTGCCAGAGCTCTGCGAATAAAAGGGATTGTGATTTCATACCGCTATATGCCTATGGTCCTGCCTAAATATACGCCTCTTTTATGAATTTAGATTTGCAGTTTCCCTGCTTTTTAAATTACCGAAGCCGAAAAGAAGAAGTTTACGGGAAACCGTAGTTGCCCGATTTTTAAGTTTTAAAACACCAGGACCTACCTCTTTTAAGAAAGTTTAAAGAATTTGAGGAGACAGAAATCCGTATTTTTATAAGGAAACCTCAGTCTGCCTTTTATGAAAAAGTTCCTGCTGTTTAGTCTTTTGATACTGTTTTCCGGCATGCTTGTCGCTGCTTTCCTGTATTACCCGCGGCTGAACCTGATCACCGGTTTTGCTGCCAAAAATGTATGTTCCTGCACGTTTGAGGCGGGCCGGGACCTGCGCTCCATAGAAGAAGAAGATAACGGCTTTGAGCCGGTCTCCTTTGCAAAAAGCACTGTGGACCATGATAAAAAGCTGGTATCTTCCACCTTCCTGGGCCTGAAAAAAAGAAAGGCGGCCTATTTTAAAGGGATTGGCTGCATGTTGCTCCCGCAAAAAGAGGAAGGTCTCACACCTGTAGATGCCGGTCCTCAAAGGAAGATCCTTTCTGATGACACTCCTTATCCTTTCGGGGACGGGGAGCCCCGGGATTCGCTTATAGCAACGGTAGACTACGGGGCTTTGGGAATCGCCCTTGACAACGCCTTTGAAGAGGCTAACGGCACCCGGGCTGTTCTGGTGCTTCACCGGGACCACCTGCTCGCGGAACAATACGCCCCGGGATTCACCCCCCAGACCAAATTCCTGGGATGGTCCATGGCAAAAAGCATTACCAGTGCTGTGCTGGGAGTGCTGGAAAAAGAGGGCCGGATAGACCTGGAGGAGGATCAGCTTTTCAAGCAATGGCAGCATGACGAGCGTTCGCATATCACCCTTAATCATCTTTTGCAAATGAACAGCGGGTTAGCCTGGGAAGAGGACTACACCAAAATTTCTGATGTGACCAAAATGCTGTTCCTGGCAGAGGATATGCCGCAAGTGCAACTGCAGCAACCTTTGGTGACAGAGCCGGGGAAGGTCTGGAACTATTCCTCGGGGACCACTAATTTACTGTCCCTATTCATACGACAGCAGTTTGACACCCACCAGGAATACCTGGATTACTGGTATGCGGCCCTTATCGACCGTATTGGGATGTATTCGATGACCCTGGAGACCGATGCTGCCGGGAATTACGTGGGATCTTCCTATGCCTGGGCAACCGCCCGGGACTGGGGGAAATTCGGCCTGCTGTACCTGCGCAGGGGCAACTGGAACGGGGAACAGATCCTCAACCCGTCCTGGGTAGATTATACGCTAAGCCCGGCCAAAGGCTCCGGGGGTCGATATGGCGGGCACTTCTGGCTCAACGCGGGGAAGGATTACCCCAGTGTGCCCACAGACCTTTTCGCGGCCAATGGCTTCCAGGGGCAGCATGTATTTATTATTCCGTCTGAAGACCTGGTAGTGGTGCGCTTTGGTTTAAAAGAACATCCCGATTTTGATGTGGATGGCTTTTTGAAGAAGATCATTGAGGCCACGACCCAAAACCGAATGCCGGACCGGGCTTAGGCAAGAAGAGAGAACCAGGCTCCTGAAAAAAAGGAAGCTTCCGCGTGTGGGAAGCTTTCCTTAGGTATCCGGTTTCCGGTATTCCCTGCCGATCCTTGCTGAAGGGGGCAGGTTACCTGGTGGCGGGATTAGACGTTGTTCTTTCCTTTGGTACCGCCACTGGGATCTTTTTCAGGATTGCGGCCGCGATCCTCATCTTTCTTTTTACTCTGATCGGTAAGGTGACGGGGTTGTCCGGTTGTTTTGTTCTCCGGATCGGGATCGTTGGTTTTTCCTTTGTTATGTCCTTTGGTCATAGCATCTGTTTTTTGGATTAGACAATTATTTCCTCCTAATATAATCCATAAACAGCCTAAAATCAATTAAGTAAATGGTTTTAACTGGTATTTAAGTTAATAAATCCAGACCTGGCTTGCAGCTCCTCTTTAAGGTTTGATTCGCTTTTTTGGGGCAAAAGATGATCACATGAGGGCAAAAGGAGATCGGGGCGTTTTCAGCGGGGAAAATATGCCCGGTTCCGCAGGTGGAGAAAGGAAGCCAGAAGTTGCAGGAGCCCGGTGAGGAAGTATAGCGGTTGAAGAAATCCGAGGAAGCCCAACCATAAAACCTGGGCGCTTATCCAGAGTATGAGAATGATTCCGCAGAGACCCGCGAAACTGGGAGCTTTTTCATTTTTTCTCAGGCTGAGGAGAAACCCCGCCAGGTTTGCGGCTCCTACTAAAAGAAAGAGGATGATCCCCGGGAGCAGGAAAGACGAAAAAGGGGTAGTCTCCAGCCACAGCCGGTCCATTTCCAGGCTTTGTCCCGTAGGGTTGCTTATTAGCATGACTCCGCCAAAAAGGCCGCTCAGGCCATTGAAAGCCTGAAGTACAGCTGTGAAGACCAGGGGGAACCTTTTATTCATTTGTTAAGGCCTTGTATTGTTGCTTTTAAGACGGATGTTTCTCCCTGAGAATAGCGTAGACATCCACATCTATAAATTTCCCGTCCTTTATCTCCCATTCCCGCAGCCGTCCTTCATGCTGAAAGCTGATCTTTTCCAGGGCCTGCCGGCATTTAATATTGTCACTCTGTACAAAACCTTCTATGCGATTGAGGCCGAGGTTCTCAAAACCTTCGCGGAAGAGTATGGGCATAACCTCTTTTAGGATCCCTTTGCCCCAGTGTTCCGGCAGCAGCCATAACCCAATCTCTGCTTTCCGGTGCTGCCTGTTCCATGAGTTAAAACCTCCCGCCCCGCAAAACTCCCCGGAGTCCCGAAAATAAATGCCCCACCAGATGCCGGTACTGCTTCTTCTAAGCTCTGCATACCAGTCCATTTGCTCCCGGGTCGCTTTCAGGGTAGGGAAGTGGACATCATAATACCGGGTCACTTCCGGATTCGACAATCCTTTATGGATATTTTCAATATCCTCGTGTTCAATTTCTTTTAGACTGAATCTGCTAGTTTCCATTCTATACCAATCAAATCGGCCATGAACCGGGCATGACCGCAAATTTTTTCCTTAAACCGGTTGTTCCTGCAGTGGCGCCGGATCTTCTAAAAGCCTTTCCAGGTGCTCCAGCAGTTCTTTGCTTTTGCCGTTATCGAAAATGAAAAAGCCGGATTTAGGTCGTACCTTTATGTTAAACCTGGTTAGACCGGGAGCTTTATCTTCTATATCAATAGAAACCTTTTTTCCCGGCAGATCGACAAGGGCAGCAGAGATGAGGTCGATCCCGGTTTGGGTAGGATGCACTTCCATTCGGTCAAGTTCAGGATCTTCCTTTAGTTTTTTCCTGAATTCGTCTCCTGACACAGCCGAAGATACTTCCCTTTGCTGTGTGGTGTAAAAATCCTCTATGACCAGATCCTGTACCCCGTAAAATTTCAGCCTTGGTTTTCGGTATCCGGTGAAGATCAGGTATTCGATGGTCCCGAAGATCAGGATTCGAAAAAGGAAATTTTCAAGGGTGAATGCCGCTGCCAGGGCCCATTCGATCAGGACAAAGGAAAGGGCGAAGAGGAGCCCGTGATAAAGAAAGACGATCCCATAGAACCGGTGGAAGCTTTTCATAATATCGAGAGGTTTACCATTATAGTTTCATTTTCACCCGAGACGAATTTAAATTCATAATCTCCCGGGGCCTGGGGCGTGAAGGTATAGTTGACGGTTATGTTTTTAATATACTGAGCGCATACACATCCCTCATAGCGGGCTATGGCTTCTACGGTACGGGAGAGATCACTGCCGGATTCAGCGAATTTTTCAAAATTCCCGCAGCCGTTCCTAACGTTGAAGCTCACCTGCATCTGGACCTGTTCATTTACCTTTCCGGTTTCTGGAGCGTCTACAGCGATCACCTGCTCCGATTCGATCCGCAGGCAGTCCCCGGCAGTATCTTCTGAGCAGGACAGAAACGCGAAAACCAGTACCGCGACCAGGAAATTATATTTTAGAGTCATCTTTTGGTTTTCAGGGTTTACTTCCGAAGAGGTCACCCTTTTTTAATTGATTTTCAGGATAAAGCTATAAAATTTATTTAACATCCAACGGCTATTTTACCTGAGCCCGGCCTGCTCTTCTTTATGGGCGTGGTTTCTCAATCTGGAAGCGGCGTTTAAAAATTAATATATTAGCCGCTCATCGAGCCGGATATGAACAGAAGAATAAAACATAGTATACTGGCCGCAGGTCCTTTGCTCTTCATCCTGCTGCAGGTACTGGGGGCTCCTGAAGGTATGCCCGGGGCGGCCTGGGCTGTTGCGGGAGTCACCATCTGGATGGCTTTGTGGTGGGTGACCGAAGCAGTTCCAATTGCCGTTACCGCTTTACTGCCTATCATCCTTTTTCCCCTCACCGGGGCCCTGGATATCGCCACGACCACCGCGGCCTACGGAGACAAATATGTGTTCCTCTATCTTGGGGGATTTTTGCTGGCTATTGCCATTGAAAAATGGAACCTGCACAAGCGGATTGCCCTTAATATTATCAACCTGATTGGTACAAATATTCAATTCATCATCCTGGGTTTTATGGTGGCCACGGCATTCCTGTCCATGTGGATCTCCAATACCGCGACCTCGGTGATGATGCTGCCAATAGGCACAGCCATTATCGCCCAGCTGCAGGATAACCCCGGCACCCAAAAGGACGAGAATTCGATCTTCGGGAAAGCCCTCATGCTGGCAATCGCCTATAGCGCGTCCATTGGAGGCATAGGCACTTTGATAGGAACCCCGCCAAACCTGGTGTTCGCGGGAATGGTCCAGAAGATCTACGGGCTGGAGATCAGTTTCCTGCAGTGGGCCACCCTGGGCATTCCCATTTCATGCTTCCTGCTTTTCATTTGCTGGAAATACCTTACCACATTTGCCTTTGATTTTAGAGGGATGAGATTGCCGGGTGGAAAAGCTGAGATCTCCGGCCTGCTTGGAAGCCTGGGTAAAATGTCTTTTCAGGAGAAAATAGTGGCGGCGGTGTTCCTGCTTACGGCCTTTGCATGGATAACCCGTTCCTTCCTGCTCACGCCCGTTTTTCCCTTTTTAGATGATACGGTGATTGCGGTCACTGCAGGGATCGTGCTGTTCGCGTTGCCTGCGGAAAGGAACGGGCTGCGTATCCTGCACTGGCAGGACACCGCAAAAGTGCCCTGGGGCATCATTATCCTCTTTGGCGGCGGAATGGCCCTGGCAAAGGCCTTTGGGGAAACCGGACTGGCAGTATGGATAGGGGAGCAGCTGACGCAGCTGGAACACCTGCCGCTTTACCTGCTGGTCCTTGTGCTGATAGCCGCGGTAAATTTCCTGACCGAGGTGACCTCCAACCTGGCCACTACCGCCATGTTACTGCCCATCCTGGCACCTATGGCCCTGGCCCTGGGAGTTCATCCTTATTTCCTGCTGGTGGCGGCAACCCTCGCCGCCTCCTGTGCCTTTATGCTGCCGGTGGCCACGCCGCCCAATGCGGTGGTCTTTGGATCAGGACATCTGCGTATCCCCGATATGATGCGGACGGGGATATGGATGAACCTTTTTTCGATCCTTCTAATCAGCCTGATCGTATACTACCTGTTACCGGTCCTTTGGAATTTTAATGTGGAGGAGATCCCGGGGATCTTCAGGTAAATTCGGCAAAAGAATGATGTATCAGTTTCTGTTAAGCCCATATCACCGGGCATCCATCTTGTGGGTTTCTTCAGGCACTCCTGTTTCGTAAGGGTTTTTGGGGTCGTTACTCCACTCAAACCAGCCGCCGTCATACACAGAGACCCTGGGCCATCCCATAAGCCAGGCGTTGAACCAGGCTTCACTGCCCCGCCAGCCGGTACCACAATAAAAGGCCAGGTGTTTATCTGGAGTGATCCCGTTGGCTTTCCATTTGGCAGCGGTTTCATGGAATTCGCGGGTGGTATGGTCCACGTTCCGGTAATTTTCCATGTGATAGGCATCGCTCCCGCAGTCGGCAAATACGGCCCCGGGAATACGTCCCTTCGCTTCGATGTAATTGTAACCGCTTACCTCGCCAATATATTCAGGATAGCTGCGTACACAAACCAGTTCGGCTTCACTGGCCGCGATCATTTGTTTGGCTTCGGGGACATCAACGGCCAGTTCCGGACGGGCCGGGATCGCAGCCCCAAAATCGGGTACGGGATGTTTGGGAACATCCTCTTTGCTGATCTCAAACCCCGCATCCTGCCAGGACTGGAATCCGCCGTTAAGCACCCGCACATCCTTAACCCCCGCATACATCATGATAAAGGCATTTCGAATGGCCCCGATATCCCCGGCTGCACTTCCAGGAAATTCATCGTCATTATCGGGGAACATGAATTTCCCGTAAAGGACCACGGTGGTATCTGCAGTGATGCCATGCTCTTCCAGGGCCTTTTTTAGTTCCTCAGGGCTGCGCCGGTTCCAGGTTTCGGTAGACTCCAGGGCATTGGTGTCCATATCAATGGCCCCGGGAATATGCCCCGATAGATAAGCGTCCCGGTTGCGGTAATGCGAATGAACGACTACAAATTTGTCGTTGTCGTATTCTGCCGGCTTTTCTCCTGAAATGAGCTGTCTCACCCATTCGGCAGGAACCAGGTGCCGGTAGTTGGCCAGCCTTTGCATTGGTCTGGATTCATCTGGTACCCAGTCTTTCAGGAAATCATCATATACCCGGAGCTTGTTATAGCCCGCTTTTTTAAATTGAGTGGCCACTTTCCGGCTTTCCTCCGGCGTATAGCCATAGATGATCAGCTCCTCCTCCGGCAGGATCTCCTTATGGCGAACAGTCTCTATCCAGTCCATGTACTGGGTCCATTTCTCAGGCAGGGATTTCGCGCCCTGTATGTGGCCGCCGCGGGGTTCATCCCGCAACCTCCAGCCATTATAAGCATCTACAGGGCGTACATCGATGATCCTGGCCCCGGCTCGCATGCGTTCTTCCAGCTCCCGGGTGGTGATTTGTTTGAATTCGGTCATAGTCCAGTTGATTTGTTTACCTATTTTTCCGGAATATACTGAATTCCTGATTTTTTCTGCGGAAGCTTTAGCTTAAGAAAATGATAAAATATGCTGAAGCCTTTACCTGAAGGCCTGCAAAATGAAAAAATACTATTGGCAGGACGCGAAATGGAATAGAAGGAATTAACTCAAAATGGGCAGAAGATTTCTTGGGATCGGGGTGCAGCCAGAATTCATTCTATTCGGGTAAAGCGTACATATTCTGAGAACAATTTTCCTTCTGAAAGCTTTCTGAATTGTTCTTCTGATGGATCTATCAGGTAAGAATCCCTCATCCCTCTGATCTTTTTGACCGGCATAATTTTTCTTATCTCCCGGATGATCCGCTCTTCATCATCGTTGAGAATGATGTAATAAACCGTGATCAGATCTTCATTGGCTTCCACCAGGAAAACCTCCCATTCGCCTTCCCCCAGGTTAAGTACATATTGTTCCCCAAATTTTTTTAGAATGGTCTGGCCAGAGGAGAGGGAGTCGGTAAGGGGATCGAAGAAATCGGCCGTTTGATAGATAAAGGAATCAGCGGTTACTTTCAGGGTGTCCCCGATGCTGTCCAGATAGACTCCCCGAAGATCCTCGGGGAATTCAGGTAAGGCTGCCGCTCCCCGGGGCTGCGGGTGCCGAAACTGTACAGAGGAACAGGAAAGGCACAGCACAAGGGCCGGGAACAGGATTAAAAGATACCTTTTCATAGGAACCGGGATTAAGCGTAATTGTTTTAAAGATACGATGATTCTTTGAAGATCGTCTCTGATTCCAGCCTGTTTTTCCGTGTAAGTAAAAATATAAGTAAGTGGTTTTCAGTAAAATGTAGGTGTATGGATCAGTCGAATTTAAGCTGCCATGAGATCCCGTACCTGTCCTGTACCCAGCCAAAATTCCGGCTGAAGGGATATTCCTGTAGCGGCATAAGAACCTGGCCTCCCGCTGATAATTTCGCGAAGGCGATTTCCGTTTCCTCCCGGGAGTCAAATTCCACGA
The DNA here is from genome assembly GCA_041642215.1 of Salinimicrobium sp. GTDB lineage: Bacteria > Bacteroidota > Bacteroidia > Flavobacteriales > Flavobacteriaceae > Salinimicrobium. The sequence goes on from JBEPWW010000016.1 coordinate 9,123, forward strand.
ACAGGGAAACCGCAGGGGTAAAGCCGAAGGCATGCTCATGATGGCTGTCCAGCGCTTTAAAGTGCTGCCCGTTCAAAGTAAAGGAAGCCATTTTCACGGTGCCCTCCGGTTCCGGTCCTTCGGGGCCGTACAATTCCATTTGTCCGATCTCTGAGCCGGGAAAAAGCGAGGTATAGAACCGCACTGCTTCTTCTGCCTTTCCAAGCTGCTCCCCGCTGAACATTAAAAAAGTGGATATAGTGCTCATAATCTTAAAGTTAGTGTTTTTTATTAAAAGTGCCGCTGATTTTATGACCTTCCTGTCCTAGCGGGTGGGAGTGATATTCTCAGGAATATTCTCCTTCCTGAATTTCCAGTATAGCAATGAACTGCAAAGGTTATTGAGGGAGGAGATACTTTGCCTGATGAGGTTGGTAAGGGTGGAAACCGGCACTGCGTTTGGCTCCCGGTGCGAGATGTCCCGGTACAGGTGATTGATGAGCTCGTTGTATTGTTTTTGATGCTCCACAAACCAGTTTTGTATCATTACCGGATCCCTTTCTTCCTCCGGCAGGTCCAGAAAGGTACTGATGTCCTGCAGGCGGTGTTTCACCAGGGATCGCAAGCGCTTAAGTACCTCCTGGCCCCGGGGATCTTCACTATCCCTGATGAATCTTATGTTGTGGATCACATCCTTAATATCCTTGGCCCCGTACACCAGGGACCGCAGCCCCATCATCCCCGCGGTTAGATGGGTCGCCTCTTCTTCTGAAAGATTACCCTTCTGCAATTGGGAATAATAGGCCGAAATTTCATCTTCCAGCCGTTTGATCTTTTCGTACTTCTTATGAAGATCTGAGGCGGTCCTGAAGATCATGGTCCATTGGGATTCCCGGTCTTTTTTTCTTCTTCCGCTATGAAAACACTCCAGAATGAATTGCCGGGTATGGAAGAAAACCTGTTCCAGCTCCCTGTCCAGGGCCTGTAGGGCAACATCGGGTACTTCAGTCGGGATGTTCTTGATAAAAAGGGTTTCCCCTTCTGTGGCGACTCTTGAAAACCGCCTGTTCAAAAACTTTTCAAAGGACCCCAGAAACGGATAGAAGAGCAGGATCCCTAACGCGTTGATGAGGGTGTTGATGAGAACCAGCTCCATTAAAGGATCGGCCAGGGCAAAAAGGGTTTTGACCAGGCGGATAAGTTGATCGATGAAGAAAAAAATAAGTATCCCCTCGGTGACTTTGAACAGCACGTTTGCCAGGGAGAGTCGTGTT
>JBEPWW010000016.1:10385-15900 GCA_041642215.1 Salinimicrobium sp.
CTATTATAAGGGTGACGGTAGTGCCTATATTGGCTCCAATGACCATGGCTACCGCCTGGTGCAGGTCGACTAGGTCTGCATGAAGGGCACTCAGGATGATGACGATCATGGCCGAACTGGACTGGATGAGGGCGGTGATGACCAGGCCGGTTAGCAGGAAACCCCAGAGCCCGTAGGGCGCGAAGCCGGTAAGGTCCAGCCGGGTGGACACCCCTTCAATGGAATCCTTCATAAAGTCCAGACCCAGGAAAAGAAGCCCAAAGCCCACCAGGAAGCCGCCAAGGTTCTTGAGGAACGGCCGGGAATTCAGGAACAGGTAACTCAGGATCCCTACCGCCAGGAACGGAAAGGAGAATTGGGCAATATCCAGTTTAAATCCGAGGGCCGCGACGATCCAGGCGGTGAAGGTGGTTCCAAGATTGGCCCCCAGCACGACGCCCAGGGAGCTTTTGAGGCTTATGATCCCGCCGCCCAGAAAAGCGAGTACCAGGAGGGTGACCATGGAACTGCTTTGCAGTATGGCTGTCACGCCCGTCCCGGTGAGGACGCCTTTCCAGGTTTTTCCTGTAAAGCGGCGAAGCATTTTTTTAAACGCTTTTCCCGCAAGCCCTTTTAAACCTATCTCCAAATGGTGCATCCCGAAGAGAAAAATCCCCAGGCCTGCAATGAACATCCAGAAATCAAAATCAGTAGTTCCCATGAGAAGATGGCTGAGCTTTAACAAAGATAATTAGCAGCATGTTATAAACTGATGAAAAACCGGGAAAACCTGTAAGAAAAAAGAAGATCCTACCCCTATTATTGGTAGAAAATGTCGATATAAAATCCTATTTTTACTACTTTGTAAAATCCACTCATGTTAGAAGAAGAATTAAAAGAAGCCTATCACTTTATTTTTGAGGAAGACCTGATGGAGGAGATCGCCCGCTATGGGACCCTAAAGGAGGTAAAAGCCGGGGAAAGGATCATCGACATCGGGGAGTATGTGACCAGCATGCCCCTACTGCTGGAGGGGGCCATTAAGATCCTTAGGGAGGACAAAAACGGAGATGAACTTCTCCTGTACTTCCTGGAGCGCGGGGATACCTGTGCGATGACCCTTTCCTGTTGCCTGGGACAAACACGCAGCGAGATACGGGCAGTGGCCGAAAAAGAGACCAGGATCATCATGATCCCAATCGAAAAAATGGAGGAGTGGACCTCCAAATACAAGAGCTGGAGAAATTTTGTATTTGAAAGTTATCATACCCGTCTTTCTGAGATGCTGGATACCATTGATACCATTGCTTTCATGAATATGGATCAGCGCCTTATGAAGTACTTGCAGGACAAGGCCAAGATCAACCGGGATGACCTTTTGCAGGTTACACACCAGGAGATCGCCTATGATCTACATACTTCCAGGGTGGTTGTCTCCAGGTTATTGAAAAAACTGGAGATAGAAGGAAAGATCAAATTACAGCGAAATAGCATTAAGGTAATAGACCTGTAGAGTTGCCATCTCTCGGTTAGCTGTATAGGGAAAACCCGTTTCCTGCTCATTATATTAGTTTCAGCAAATACCGGCTTATGGACATTACAGATATACTGGGTTATTTTGGGGCGCTGTTGATCGGGGTAGTACTGGGTTTGATTGGCGGGGGAGGTTCGATCCTAACTGTGCCCGTACTGGTATACCTGCTCATGGTGAATCCGGTTACCGCGACAGCCTATTCCCTTTTTGTAGTAGGCACCGCTTCCCTGGTGGGAGCTGTAAAGAACATGCAGAAAAAAATGGTGGACTACCGCACCGCGGTGATCTTTTCCATCCCTGCGTTCATTGCCGTATACATTACCCGAAAATACATTTTACCGGCCATCCCCGAACAGCTTATGAGCATTGGGGGATTTGAACTCACCAAAGATATTGGGATCATGTTGTTCTTCGCCTTTATCATGATCCTGGCTTCCGTATCCATGATCAGGGAACAAAAAGAGAAACCGGTGCCCACAGAAAAGGTGAAATTCAATTATCCGCTCATTTTAATAGAAGGTTTTGTGGTAGGCATCCTGACGGGGATCGTAGGGGCGGGAGGAGGCTTTCTTATTATACCCGCCCTGGTTCTGCTGGCCAAACTGCCCATGAAAAAGGCGGTTGCTACCTCTTTGCTGATCATCGCCATTAAATCCCTTATCGGGTTCATAGGAGATGTGGAGAACCTCGAAATAGACTGGGTGTTCCTCCTTATTTTTACGGGTCTTTCGGTTATTGGTATTTTCCTTGGGGTTTACCTGAATCGATTCATTCCCGGGCAAAAGTTGAAAAAAGCCTTTGGGTGGTTCGTACTCCTCATGGGGTTCTATATTATCTGGAAAGAAGTTTCCTAGTCCAAAATTCCGGGGTGCAGGCTTGAGGACGGGAAAATCACTTTAAAAAATACAAAATGGCTATTCCTAAAGAGGATAAAATATTTGTTGCGCTTCAGTTTTTGGTCTTCATTGCCTGGGTCCTGGAGGTGGATTCATGGCGGTTCAGAATTTCAGAAAACATGCACGGGCTGGGATTGATCTTTGCAGTCATAGGACTGGTCCTGATCCTGATCGCGCTTTTACAGCTCAATACCAAGCTTTCCCCTTTTCCCAGTCCCAGAGCAGGAGCCAGGCTTATAACGGGAGGCGTATTTTCTTTTGCCCGCCATCCCATTTATTCCGGAGTTCTTTTTGTAGCCTTTGGCATCTCGGTATGGCTGGGATCGGGTTATAAGCTGCTCATAAGTTTGCTGTTGTTCCTCGTGTTTTATTTTAAGAGCAGGTATGAAGAAGAGCGGCTGACAGAAGCTTTTCCCGAATATCCTGCCTATAAGAGGAAAACAGGAAGATTTTTTCCTAAATTTAAATGGTGAACCTCATGGTCCTGAAGCATAGGACGTTATTTATATAAAATCGGCAAGCATGGAAGATTATAAAGAACACTGGAACGCGGTCTATGATACGAAAAAAGTAACCGAGGTGAGCTGGTATGAACCCATGCCTGAAAATTCCCTGGATCTGATCTCGGGCTGCACCCTGGAAAAAGATTCGGCTGTGATCGATGTTGGGGGAGGAGACAGCTTTTTGGCAGAATTTCTTCTGGCCCGGGGATTCTCTAATATTACCGTGGTAGACATTTCTGAAAAAGCTCTTGACAGGGCAAAGGAACGGCTCGGGGAACAGGCGGAGAAGGTAAAATGGGTGGTGACTGACATTACGCAATTTGAACCCCGCGAAAAATACGACCTGTGGCATGACCGGGCCGCCTTTCATTTCCTAACCGAAGACGAACAGGTGAAGGCCTATATGAACGTACTCATGCAGGCGGTGAAACCCGGGGGATTCGTGATCATTGGAACATTTTCTGATCGGGGTCCGAAAACCTGCAGCGGCCTGCCCATAAAGCAGTATTCCATAGCCGATCTGCAGCAGCTTTTTGAACAGGAATTTGAGAACCTGAACAGCAAAACCGCAGATCATACCACCCCTTCCGGAGCGGTACAGAATTTTACCTTTTGCAGCTTCCGAAGAAAGGAAAGAAATTAAAAAGACCCGGGGGACCAGCCCCGGCCAGCTTACTTCTTGCGCGCGGTAAATCGAATTACCCAGCCGCGGCCTTTATGATACTCCCCCTCCTCAAGGTCCAGTTCGCCTTCATACCAATCCAGGAATTCATATTCCCCGAAATCCTGCTTTATTTCCTTTTCAGAAAAGAAGAGCGCAGGGGTTTTAGGACCGCCCACCTGCGGATATTTTTCCTGGTAATCTACATGTTTTTCCCCGAAACCTTCGAAGATCACCACCCCGCCGGGCCGCAGGTAACTGTTTAGTAACCGGTGATATTCAGACCTGATATCGCGGCCAAAATGAGCATAGACAAGAACGATGGCATCAAATTCTTCCTTTTGATACCCCAGGCCGGGAAGGTCACCCACCTTGTAATCTATCTCCACTCCTTTTTTTTCCGCAAGCCGATCTGCTTTCTTTTTTCCTTCTGTGCATTGGTCAAAGGCAGCAGTTTCCCATCCCAGGTCGGCCGCATAGACCGCATTTCTCCCTTCGCCCTCTGCCGGAAAAAGGACCTTCCCCGGTTTAAATAGGCGAAGTTTTTCTTTGACATATTCATTGGGCTCTTCCCCGTAGATGTATTCCCGGTTACTGAACCTTTCATCCCAAAATTCTTTCATAGTAGCTTGTAATTCAATTGATTTTTAGTCTGTGGTCATGTTATTTGCTCCTGTTGATCTCTATTTCTCCCATATTCTGCGGAAAACTGATACGGCCCATGTCCCGGAACTTTTCAATGACAAACTCTGTGAGGAGTTGATCTGTTACCTGAATATTAGTACCTTTTCCTATTTCTTCATAGTTATGAATGCCATTGACCATTCCCTTATGGGTCACTACCTTATAGTTCCTGGGATTCTCCAGGGTTGCGCCTCCAATGCTGACGTTATCCACACGCTGTCCTACCGGTTTTGTAAGGTCCATTTCATAGGTTATGCCGCTGCTTTGAAGCAGGCCTCCCACAAGATCAAGTTTGTTTTCCGGATTCAGGTTCTCTGCAGTTTGTTCCAGGGTTCTCTTTATTTGTTCCCCTGTCATGGTGAGCGTCGCCACCGGCGTAGGATGGGGTATGAGTTTATATACATTTTCACTGCTAATATCTTCATACAGGGAAATGCCGTATCCTACCCCGGGCAATAAAGACACTTCTGCATCATACTCCTCGCGCAATAGATTTCCTACCAGCTTGTCAAAGGGGCTTTCAGATTTATATTGACGTCCAATGAATTCTGCTGCAGTGGCTATCTTTTCTTCCAGTTCATCTGCATGAGGTGATCTTAAACGGGAAATGAGCTCCCGGGTTTCTTCATCGGGCTCCCACTCATCATTCCACAAGAAATGATGATCTGTCCTCACATCTACAAGCTGATCGTTTTGGATAATAAGCTGAGTTTCTCCAAGGATGGCGCCATCTGACAGGGCCTGCACGATAAAGGTATCATGTATCTTTTCGGGAGGGGAGATGAGGTCATGGCTATGACCGCCAATAATAAGGTCAATCCCCTCCACTTCCCGGGCTATTAATCTGTCTACAGCGGTACCCGCATGCGACAGGACAATGAGAATATCTGCCTGGTTCCGGAGAATGGGAACATATTTTTTGAGGGCTTCCGGACCCGGCGAAAATGCCAGCCCCTTCATATTATCCCTGTTCCCTGTTAAATGGGTATTGTGGTAGCCTACAGCAAGGACGGCAACTCTGGAGTTGCCCACCTCCCGTATGTGGTAAGGTGGGTCCAGGAAAGGCTGGCCGGTGATGCTGTCGGTAATATTGGCTGCTCCAAAGGGAAAACCGGCAATATCCTGCAGCTCGGCTGTACGCTCCCTGCCGTAGTCAAAGTCATGATTTCCCAGGGCCATAAAATCGTAATCCAGGCTTCGCATCAATTGTATAACAGCTTCCCCACGGGTGAGATTTCCCAGTTGGTCATCGCTGAAA
>JBEPWW010000017.1:0-15648 GCA_041642215.1 Salinimicrobium sp.
CTCAGTTGGTAGAGCATCTCCCTTTTAAGGAGAGGGTCCTGGGTTCGAGCCCCAGCCAGATCACAATATGAAGTTTTGATCATGTGAGTTTTCTCCTGAATTTCAGGACTGCAATGACTTGTTAGCCTCACCACCGGGGCATCAGCAAATTTCACCTCTTATTGATACAATGCCCAGGTGCTGGAACTGGTAGACAGGCATGGTTGAGGGCCATGTGTCCATTAGGGCGTGCGGGTTCGACTCCCGCTCTGGGCACTATTATCCCCTAATTACCCCCATCATTTTAGTTTTATGTTGCTGTTAAAATTTTCACCTTTCTTACAGTCAATCTTACATATAAGCTAAAATTCTGTTAATCACCTTATTAGATGATCTGCAACCCAGATTAATTCCTATTTTTATTTGGCGTTAAACAAGTATTTCATCTAACTATTCACCTATGCAGTTCCAACTTTACTCTCAACTCCTACGTCTAGATCTGGCCAACGACCATTTACTTCAAATGTATTATGCCCTTTATTACGATCTTCCGCCGGAAGAAAAAGATATGACAGACAAGATCGACCGTCTGATCGAGATCAGGGAAAAAATAAAGCTGGAATTGAGAAGGCACTTATTCAACCTCAAAAATTCCATACAGGATTCAAAGATCAGCAGTACCGTTCTGGGATTCTTACCCGTTTTTTTGAAACTGGAATACCTTGCACGAAATACATTCACAGGAACCGACTGGGAACTTTGCTCTAAAAAAGAGCGCAAGAATATAAAACTTTATTACGAAACACTTTATCAACAAAATATTCCTTCGTCCACGATGGACATTCTTTTGAACCAAAAGAGGAAGCTGGAATCGTTACCGTAAATAGATGAGAATGGAGTAATTTTTACTGGGGGGCAAAAATTGCTTACTACACTTCGGTAGTTCTCTACCGAAGTACTCTCATCTAATTTTATTCATAAGTAGCGTTAAAACGAGGTCTGAAAGGACCTCGTTTTTTATTTATATTTGTTTCAAAGAAAGCCCTATATAAAATAACCTTCACCGGATCTCTATCAGCCATTTTTAAGGAAAGAAGCAGTGAGATAAGGGAATTTCTCTACAGCATTCTTAAAACCCCCTGAAATGCCCCCACAGATGTTTCGCCAGCCTTACCTCCCACCTGTTACACAGAACTTCATCCCTGCTTTTGAACCATGTAAAAGCAACAGTATTTAGTTATTTATGGGCCTGACCTATTACAGGGTCAGGCATTTTTTCTTTTTAAGATTTTACTTCAAATTGCCGGAAGATATATGCCAAACAAATTTTCGGGACAGAACCTTATATATAGCTATACATGCACTCCTCCCACTTTTTCGAAATCTAAAAGTCCGGGAAAGCATATTCAAAAGATAGTCAGTAACCTGCGGTTACAGATCACACTTCCAGGTCCACCCACAGAATAATTCAAAACAAAAAAACTCCCGTCTACAGGACGGGAGTTTAATAAAGCATTTATGACAGAAATTATGCCCCGTTTTGCTTCTTGATAAGGTTAAGCGCAGATCCCTCCTTATACCACTCGATCTGAGGCTGGTTATAAGTATGGTTAGCCATAATGGTATCTTTTGAACCGTCTGCGTGTACCACTTCAATTGAAAGAGGCTTATCTGGCGCGAAATCTTCAAGATCAATAAAGTTGAAGGTATCATCCTCCTGGATAAGGTCATAATCACTTTCATTAGCGAACGTGATCCCGAGCATTCCCTGTTTTTTAAGGTTTGTCTCATGGATACGCGCAAAAGATTTAACCAGCACCACTTTCACTCCCAGGTGACGCGGTTCCATAGCGGCGTGCTCCCGTGATGAACCTTCCCCGTAGTTATGGTCTCCCACAACCACGGTAGGAATACCAGCTGCTTTATATTTACGTTGAGTAGCAGGCACCCCGTCATACTCTCCGTTGATCTGACTTTTCACAAAATTGGTCTTCATGTTGAAAGCGTTCACCGCTCCAATAAGACAGTTATTGGAAATATTATCCAAATGTCCTCTAAAACGCAACCAGGGTCCCGCCATAGATATATGGTCTGTAGTACATTTCCCGTGTGCCTTGATCAGCAATTTCGCTCCCAACAGGTTTTTCCCGTCCCAGGGATCAAAAGGCTCCAGCAACTGCAGTCTTTCCGATTTCGGATTCACTTTCACTTCCACACTTGCACCATCTTCTGTTGGCGCCAAATATCCCGGATCTTCCACATCAAAACCTTTTGGAGGTAATTCAAGACCCGAAGGTTCATCCAGCTTTACATACTCCCCGTCTTCATTAAGCAGTTTATCTCTGGTTGGATCGAAATCCAGTCGTCCTGAAATTGCGATCGCAGCGACCATTTCCGGAGATCCAACAAATGCGTGAGTGTTAGGGTTCCCGTCTGCTCTTTTGGAGAAGTTACGGTTAAATGAGTGTACAATAGTATTTTTTTCCTCCCCTTTTCTGTCACTTCTATCCCATTGACCAATACATGGACCACAGGCATTGGTGAAGATCGTTGCATCAAGGTCTTCAAATATCTGTAAAAGACCATCCCTTTCAGCCGTATAACGAATGGTTTCTGATCCCGGGTTAATACCAAAATCAGATTTAGCCTTCACTTTCTTATCTACTGCCTGTTTGGCAATGGATGCAGCCCGGGTAAGGTCTTCATAAGAGGAGTTCGTACAGGATCCTATCAAGCCCCAGTCTACATTAATTGGCCAGTCGTTTTCTTTTGCTTTGGCGCCCATTTCCGAAATAGGTGTGGCAAGATCCGGTGTAAACGGTCCGTTAAGGTGGGGTTTTAGTTCATCCAGGTTGATCTCAATAACTTCATCAAAGTACTGCTCAGGATTGGCATATACCTCCTTGTCCCCGGTTAAATGTTCCTTCACCTGGTTAGCTGCATCGGCCACTTCTGCCCGATTGGTAGCACGCAGGTAACGCTCCATGGACTCATCATAACCAAAAGTAGAGGTAGTCGCCCCTACTTCTGCCCCCATGTTACAAATGGTTCCTTTTCCGGTAGCAGACATGGATTCTGCACCTTCACCAAAATATTCGATTATCGCACCGGTTCCTCCTTTTACGGTAAGGATGCCGGCTACCTTTAGGATCACATCTTTTGGAGCTGTCCAGCCAGAAAGTTTCCCGGTAAGTTTCACGCCAATAAGCTTAGGGAATTTTAGTTCCCACGGCATACCTGCCATTACATCAACTGCATCTGCCCCACCTACACCAATAGCAACCATACCAAGACCACCGGCATTTACGGTATGAGAATCTGTTCCAATCATCATTCCTCCAGGGAACGCGTAATTTTCCAGGACCACCTGGTGAATGATCCCCGCCCCGGGCTTCCAGAAACCGATTCCATATTTATTTGAAACCGATTCCAGAAAATCGAATACCTCATCACTGGATTTCTTGGCACTGGGAAGGTCAAACTGAGCCCCCAGCTTTGCCTGGATCAGGTGATCACAATGCACAGTGGTGGGTACCGCCACTTGTTTCTTCCCCGCCTGCATGAATTGCAGAAGGGCCATTTGGGCAGTTGCATCCTGGCAGGCGATCCTGTCTGGTTCAAATTCCACATAGTCTTTCCCACGGGTAAAACCTTTAGTGGGTTTTCCATCCCACAAGTGAGAATAAAGTATTTTTTCTGAAAGTGTCAAAGGCTTGCCCACGACCTCACGTGCTGCATCCACACGCTCTGCCATTTGGCTGTACACCTTTTTAATCATGTCAATATCGTAAGCCATATTTGTGTATTTTTTATTCTTGAAGTCCCGCAAAATTACGAATTTCCTCCGGATATTAAAAGTTAGGAGTCAATTTGACTTTTTAATGATAATAATTCAAAAAATCAGTAATTAAATCAGATGAAAATCAATTATCCTTCTCAACCAACGATCTTTATTAGGAAATTGATAATTTACAACCCGGGCTATTCCCGTCAGGGGATCGGGATAATGGATGAACCGGAAAGTATTCCTGTAGGAATTAATTAAAAAGAGGGGAAAAAGCCGGAATTTTTATAACAGGGTGCGAATAATTTCTTCTTCAGAAATCCCCTCTGCCTCCGCTTTATAGTTTTTGATGATACGGTGCCTGAGGATTCCATAGGCCACAGCTCGTACATCTTCAATATCTGGGGAGAATTTGCCATGGACGGCTGCATTAGCCTTAGCGGCCAGGATAAGGTTTTGTGAGGCTCTGGGACCTGCGCCCCAATCCACGAATTCCCTTACAAGATCTGTCGCCCGTGGACCCGCCGGCCTTGTTTTTCCCACCAGGTCTACCGTATATTCTATGACATTATCTGCAACTGGTATCCTCCGGATCAAATGCTGGAATTCGACAATCTCTTTTGCACTGAACAATGGCTCAATCACCACATCAATATCTGAAGTCGTGCTTTTTACGACTTGTATTTCCTCTTCAAAGGAAGGATACTCCAGTTTTATGGCAAACATGAACCTATCCAACTGGGCTTCGGGCAGGGGATATGTACCCTCCTGCTCTATGGGGTTTTGGGTTGCGAGTACAAAATAAGGCAGGTTGAGTTTGTAGTGCTGCCCCGCTACTGTGACCGCCCGTTCCTGCATGGCCTCAAGGAGTGCAGCCTGAGTTTTTGGTGGAGTACGATTAATCTCGTCTGCCAGGATGATATTTCCAAAAACAGGCCCTTTAATAAACTTGAATTGCCGGTTCTCATCCAGGATCTCAGATCCAAGGATATCACTCGGCATGAGATCTGGGGTGAATTGTATCCTTTTAAAATGAAGTCCAAGAGCTTCTGCAATAGTGTTTACCATCAAGGTCTTGGCCAGACCGGGAACCCCTATAAGAAGAGAATGTCCTCCTGAGAAAACCGATAACAGGATCTGGTCAATAACTTCCTGCTGCCCCACGATCCTTTTGGCAATTTCCTGCCGCAATCTTTGGTGCTTCTTAACCAGTTCCTTTACAGCCTCTACATCAGACATATGCTTTTTATTTCTTCAACCAGTTGCTCTTGAATTCACAGTCCCTGTATTCTCCATTGATCTTAATATAGGTTTCCTGAATCTTTTCTTTTTGCCACTTTTCGATAGCTCTTAATTGCTTATCCCTTAAAGCGAGTTCCTTTATCTTGTTATAATCCTGCGAATAATTGGCCTTGTGCTCCGGATACCTGCTGGTAACGGTTACGAGCTTATAAAATGGACGACCCGTTCTATCCTCGTCTGTAAGAACTACAGATACCTCTCCTTCTTCAAGATTTACCACCTGCTCATATATCATAGGATCCACTTTGTTCAATTCAAAGCGGGTATCACCCGTAGTTGGGTTGATCAACTGGCCGCCACTTTCCCTGGTTTCTTTCTCATCTGATACCGCCCGGGCCGCTTCAGCAAAAGTAAGTTCCTTATTCACCAGTTTTTCACGTACATTTTCAATTTCTTTTCGGGCAGCCTGTTTGGTTCCTTCAGTAACATCGGGAATGAGGAGAATATGCCTCACGTCTACCTGTTGACCTCGAATCCTGTCTACTGTGAGCAAATGGAATCCGAATGCAGTTTCAAAAGGCTCACTTACCTCCCCTTCCTGTAAACTAAAAGCAGCATCTTTAAATTCCTTGGCGAACGGATCCTGACGGGAGAGGGTGATCTTTCCCCCAGAAGATTTGGACCCGGGATCCTGTGAGTACAGCACCGCTTTAGTATTAAAACTGGCATCGTTCTCCACAATATCCTGCCTGAATTCGTTGAGCCTGTCAATGATCTTCTGTTTCTCGCTCTGCGGAACTTCCGGGTTCACCACGATCTGGGCGATTTCTACCTCATCTCCAAAAATTGGGCGCTCATCTTCGGGAATACTCGCAAAAAAAGTCCTTACCTCCTCTGGAGTAACTTCTACGGCATCCACTATTTTTTGCTGCATTTGCTGGGCCAGCATATTTTGCCGGTTTATCTCACGAAGCTCTGCACGAAATTCATCTTCACTTTCTTTTTTGTAAAATTCCAGCACCTTTTCCATAGAACCTACCTGCTGCTTCATATACGATAATTGTTGCTCTACCTGGGCTTCCACCTGTGCATCGTTTACTATGATACTGTCCTGAATGGCGTGATGCGCATACAGATTGTTTTCCATCAATCGCCCGGCAAGATTGCAGGATGTGACGTCCTTAATGGAAACCCCCTGGCTTTGCAGCTCAAGATACATCTTATCAATATCGCTTTCCAGCACAACATAATCTCCAACTACAGCCGCTACACCGTCAACTTTATACTTCTGTGAAGCCTTGGCAGTATCTACCGCTTCCAGACGGGTCTCCTGTATAGCCGTGCTATCTGTCACCACCACCTGCGCACTAAGGGGAGCGCAAAACGCTCCTGTCAGCATGAGGATCCCGAAATAATTAATTATAGATTTCAAATTTTTCGTTTTTAATTGCATCTTGGGTAATATCTTTTTCTAATTTTTTTATGAGCTCCAGCTTTCTCTTGTTCAGCAGGATCTGTTTGATGTAGGGTAATGAGTATTCCAGAGGTGCCTTTTGGCTACGAAGTCTCACATCTTCAACAGACACCAAATATACTCCTAATGAATCTTCGAGTTGCAAAAAATTCTCTTTTTTTAACAATTCCGAATCATTTTCGGGAGTTAAGGGACGTATTTTATCATATACCTGTTTGGTCTTCACCCACACTGAATCATTCAGCGAATAAGAATTGAAATAGATCGCCTGCTCCATCAATGCCAGTCTGTCCTCTTCATTAAAACGGCGAAACTGTGTTTTTATGTTCTCGAAATCCTGGTTGTCCTTGGTAAGATTAATATATCTGAGTTTGACCAGATCTTCATTAAGCTTAAAATTATCCCCATTTTGAGCATAGAAGTTTTGTGCAGTCTCAAATTCCATCGTGGTGTCCAGTTGCCGCCCAATAATGGCATCAGTATAGGCTTTGGCGTACAATTCGTTCCGATAGTTCTGGACCAGCTTATCAAATTCCTTTTGCTGCTCCACGCTTAGGTTTATTCGGGCACGGTCCAGAAGTAATTTCTGGGTCGCCCAGCGGTTCACATAGTTGGATACGATCAGGATACTGTCGTCCCGCGAAGTGTTGTCAGAAACAAGGGAGGCGATATCTTCTTTATACAGAAAAGAATCGTTGACCCTGGCCACCACGTCCCTTTCTTCTGCACGATCAAAAAGTTGACAGCTTGATACGGTCCCCGTTACTACAATTGCTAATATGATGAGTTTTTTTATCAAATTTTCTTTCAGGGTTAAGTGAATAAAGCAAAAATAACAATATTCCCTGCTTTAGCAACTTCAGGAGATAAAACAGGATCCCTTTATTCATTTCTACAAAAAATCGGCCAATTATAATTAGAAATAGAAAATTGCAGAAAATAAATTAAGCGATTACCTTCACAGGAAAAATCATGGATAGGAATCACAACGAACCTAAGTTAAAGCTCATCTGGGATTTTAAGGGTCCCGATGCCACATTTACTGCCAAACATCACGCCCTGCATTTAAAGGAATATTTGAGAACAAACGATATCGCTCTAAACCTCACCGGGTTTGAAGATCTAAATGACAACCACAGCATTGCTTATATGGTAGTTTATGAGAGTGAAATGCCTGCGGTTCGTGATGCCCTAAAACCACATCGCGGCCAACATTATTCAGAATAATTTCTCCACCTAAACCGCCAGAAATCAATCGACTCGTTTATATTTGCCGGAAACATCTATAAATTATGAAGAAATTATTTTTACTGGCAGGTTTCGTTTTCCTAAGCCTGACCTCTTTTGCACAAACCAAAGTAGGCACCATTGATGCCGATTATATCCTCTCCCAAATGCCCGAAATGCAAGCGGTGCAGGAAGGAATGAAGGCTTATGACAGCGAACTTCAGGAAGAAATAAAGGGCAACATAGAAAAATATGAAACCCTGATAAAAGACTACCAGGAAAAACTGGAGGATTTAACTGAAGAAGAAAAGCAACAAAAAGAGAGTGAGATCATCGAACTGGAAAATAACATAAAAGGATTCCGGCAGAAAGGTTCTGTTATGATGCAAATGAAGCGAAATGAACTCACCCAACCCCTCTATGAGAAGATAAACACCGCTATGTTACAGGTGATCCAGGAAGAAGGCTACACCCAGATCCTTCATGCAGGGGGTAACGCCGTGGCTTTTGCGGCAGAAGAACACGATATTACAGAAAAGGTAATTAGCAAACTGGGCATTGAAGTTAAAGAATAACCTCCTTTTGAAATACCGTACAAAAAAAAGGCTTTCTCCTCCCGGAAAAAGCCTTTTTTTATCTCTTTATATTATCTTCCTTCCCTACCTGCTGTAGTTAGGTGATTCCTTTGTGATAGTAACATTATGCGGATGGCTTTCATTGATCCCTGAAGAGGTGATCTTTACAAATCTCCCTTTTTGCTTCAGGTCCTCAATATCCTTCGCACCGCAATAACCCATTCCGGCTCTTAGCCCTCCAATGAACTGGTGGATACTTTCAAAAAGATCTCCTTTATAAGGTACTCTTCCCACGATACCTTCCGGCACAAGCTTCTTGATATCATCTTCCACATCCTGAAAATACCGATCTTTGGAGCCTTGTTTCATAGCCTCCACAGATCCCATTCCCCGATAGGATTTAAATTTTCTCCCTTCATAGATGATCGTCTCTCCCGGCGACTCTTTAGTTCCTGCAAGCAGGGATCCCAGCATCACACAGTCTGCCCCGGCTGCAATGGCCTTTGGGATATCTCCTGTGTATCGAATCCCACCATCGGCAATAACCGGCACTCCACTCCCCTTTATGGCTGCCGCCACTTCCAGTACAGCAGAAAATTGAGGGAAACCAACTCCTGCCACTATCCGGGTAGTACAGATGGACCCCGGCCCAATTCCAACTTTTACAGCATCTGCTCCCGCTTCAACCAGATACTTTGCAGCTTCTGCAGTCGCGATATTTCCAACGATCACATCAAGATCAGGAAATTCTTTTTTAATGTTTTTCAATACCGTCACCACCCCTTTGGTATGCCCATGGGCAGTATCGATCACCACAGCATCTACCCCCGCTTTGACCAGGGCTCCTGCACGGTCAACCGCATCGGCCGTTACACCCACCGCGGCTGCAACACGTAATCTTCCGTAAGTATCTTTATTTGCTATGGGTTTTTGAGTAAGTTTGGTAATATCCCGAAAAGTTATTAGCCCTACCAGCTTTTCTTCGGAATTTACAACAGGCAATTTCTCGATCTTATTCTCCTGAAGAATACCTTCGGCTTCTTTAAGGGAAGTTCCTTCTGCCACTGTAACCAGGTTCTCTGAAGTCATCACTTCACTGATGGGGCGTTCGTTGTTTTTTTCAAACCGAAGATCCCGGTTGGTCACGATACCCAGCAGTTTTCCTTCTTCATCCACAATGGGAATTCCTCCAATGCTATGCTCCCGCATATTCTCCTTGGCGTCTTTCACTTTTGCAGTAATAGGCAGGGTGACGGGATCTATGATCATTCCACTTTCTGCACGCTTAACCTTTCGTACCTTCAGGGCCTGCTCCTCAATGGTCATATTCTTATGCAACACACCAATTCCTCCCTCCCGGGCCATGGCGATCGCCATACGGGATTCTGTAACCGTATCCATGGCCGCAGAGACGACAGGTACGTTAATTGAAATGTTTTTGGTAAATTTTGAAGTAATGTTGACTTCGCGGGGAAGCACTTCTGAAAAAGCGGGAACTAAAAGTACATCATCGTAAGTTAGACCTTCCCCAACAATTTTGGATTCGTGTGCAGTCATAGCAATTAAGATTTAATTGCGTGCAAATATACGTTCTTTTCAATAGAATAGACGCGATATCACACTAAATTTATTTATTTAAAGCTATTACAAAAACCCAGAAGTGATATGTTTAGAAAACGTAAAGCTAAATAAGTTCCGTCGGAATTTATGAGTGGAATTCAAGCACATCTTTGGAATTGAACCCGATCTTTATCCTCTCTGCCACATCCCTGTCTTTAGTGAGCACTGTCAACTGCTGCCCGTTATCCAGCTTTAAAAGAAGCTGGGTGTCATGACCCAAATAAGTCTTCTTGAGTACTCTGGCGTGGGTCACGAATTCACATTCGCTGTTAATCGTTAGGTTCTCATTGCGTATGGCATGACAGCAATCGGGATTCAAGGGACACTGAAAAGCCGACTTCATTTCCTGGCACAATTGTATAGTATTGCCAAAGAGGGAAGCCACATATATGGAATTGGGTTTAGTGTAGAGATTGGCAGCCGCATCTTTCTGGATCAGTTCCCCATGTTGAAGGATGAGGATCTCATCTGCCACAGCGAGGGCATCCTGGGTATCGTGGGTAACAAAAATGGCAGTGACCCCGGCGTTTTTAACGATCTCAAAGATCTGGTTCCTCAACTGCATGCGCAGCATGGAATCCAGGTTGCTAAAAGGCTCATCCAGGATAAGCAGGCTTGGATTGGGTGCCAGGGCCCGGGCCAGTGCTACCCGCTGCTGTTGTCCGCCTGAAAGTTGATGAGGATAACGTTCTTTTATATCATTGAGCCCAACCAGTTTCAGCACCTCTTCTGCTCTCTCTTTCTTATTTTTTTGCCGGGAGATGCCGTACATCACATTCTGAAAAAGATTTAAATGGGGAAAAAGCGCATATTCCTGAAAAACCAGCCCCACCTTTCTCTTCTCGGGCGGCACCTGTTTTTTAAGGGAAGAAACAACTTTTCCATCAATAATGATCGTACCTGCATCTGGTGTCTCCAGACCCGCGATGAGTCTGGCAAGAGTCGTTTTCCCGCTTCCGCTCTCCCCAACAATTGCACATACGTCCCCCTGCTCCAGGTCAAAAGAGACATTTTTAAGGGCGTAGGTCTTACCCTTATCAAAACTTTTCGAAAGCGACTCTATCTTCAGCATAGCATCATTATTTAATCAGTAACCTGTTCAGAAAGATCACAGGAAGCATTACCGTAACAATTATGAACAAAGACGGAATAGCTGCCTCCATGACCATTTCGTCGCTCGCATACTCATAAGCTTTCACCGCGAGCGTATTCACGTGAAAAGGTTTCAGGATCAAAGTCAAAGGTAACTCTTTAAGCACATCGATAAAAACAAGAATGAAGGCACTTAATATCCCGGTTCTTATCAGGGGAAATTCGATCCTGAAAAAAGTCTTTAAATTCCCTACTCCCAGCACTTTTGAGGAATCGGGAATGGTCTCGCTTACTTTTAAGGCAGTAGATTCTATGGGATTATAGGCCACTGCAAGAAAGCGTACCACATACGCATAAATTAAAGCAAATAAAGTGCCAGTAAGCAGCAATCCAGTTTGGACACCAAACAGACTATCCAGGACCCCCATCAGCCATCTGTCCAAAAAGATCATGGGAATCATGATCCCTATGGCCACGACTGCCCCGGGGATGGCATATCCCAGCACCCCCAGTTTCGCTGTGTTCTTGATAGATTCCATACGGCTCCACCTTGAAAAAAAGATAAGCAGAACAGCGACAAATACGGTGGCCAGGGCAGTTAAGAAGGCGATCCAGAAGCTCTGCAGGGAAAGCAGGAGGAAAGACATATTGAAAACCCGCTCATAGGTGAGCACGGCCCAGTAAGCCAGCTGCCCCACCGGAAAAATAAACCCCAGCAAAACAGGGATTATCACCAAACTAAAGATCAACCATTGCATCCTCCGGCTCAGCCTTTTCCTCCTGATCTTTTGTGTATTGGTCCTGTTGCTGCTAAAAACCATTTTTCTCCTCTGAAATTTCTCCAGCAGGATAAGACCAAAAACCAGTACGATCAACAGCGCAGAAAGATACACAGCGGTCTCCGGTTCCTCCAGAGAAAACCATGATCGAAAGATCCCCACCGTAAAGGTGTTGACCCCATAATATTTAGCAGCCCCATAATCATTAAGCACTTCCATCAACACCAGGATGAGACCGGCGATGATAGCCGGACGTGCAAGAGGGAGCATTAATTTAAAGAAGGTCCTGAACTCTCCTGCTCCCAGCATTTCTGAAGCCTCCAGCAGGTTATTCGCCTGGTTTAAGAAAAAGGCGCGGGAACTTACATAAACATAAGGAAAAAGGGAGACAGCCAGGACAAAAGCCAGGCCTCCCCGATTCATGACATCCAGGCGAAACGGCTCCATCCCCACATAACGAAACACGAGTTCCAGGGTTCCGCCGTAATCAAAAATACCCGCATAACTATAAGCCACAATATACCCGGGAATGGCAAGAGGCAGGATCAAAAGCCACTCCATTTGCCTGCGAAAAGGAAATTCAAATCGTGCCACGAACCAGGCAGTGGAAACTCCCAGCAGCAAAACCAGGAAACCACAGGCAAAGATCAGGAACAATGAATTGCCTATATAATCTAAAAGCAGATTATCAACTATATGCCCCCAGGTCTCGCCCGGTCCAGCGAACAGGGTAACCCCGATTGAAATAACAGGTAAAGCGATCAAAAAAATAATAACGAGGGTAAGTAAGGCCCACTTATTACTATCGCGTTTTAACCGCTTTAACCTGTTCTTTATAGAAAATATTTCGTTATTTCCAGCCTGCCTCATCAAATGTTATAACTGCCTTCTTGTTGTATTCTCCCAAACGGGAGAGAGGCAATGAATCTTCTTTAAATTCTCCCCAGCTTTGCAGGAGCTGTGATGTTTCGACAGCCTCATTAACCGGATATTCATAATTGGAATTTGCAAAGACATGCTGAGCCTCTTCAGACACCAGGAATTCGATGAATTTCACCGCGTTTTCCCGGTTAGGGGCATGTTTTGCCACCCCGGCACCACTTACATTAACATGGGCTCCCCTGCCATCCTGGTTGGGGAAAAATATGCCAACGGCTTTGGCTGCCTTTACTTCTTCCTCACTGTCAGAGTTTAGCATATTACCAATATAATAGGTGTTCACAACAGCAATATCGCCTTCCCCGGCCACCACGGCCTTCACCTGGTCCCGATCATTACCCTTTGGTTGCCTTGCCATGTTGTTAACCACTGCCCTGGCCCATTCCACGGCTTCCTCTTCGCCATTATGTACGATCAAAGACGCCAGTAGAGACTGATTATAGATGTTACTCGAAGAACGAATCAATATTCTGTCATTCCATTTGTCACTCGCCAGGTCTTCATAAGTGGAAAGTTCTGTGGTATCTACCCTGTCTTTAGCGTAGACAATGATTCTGGCCCGTTTGGTAAGACCAAACCAATAATCGTCGGGATCCCGAAGATGAGAACTTATTATGTTTTCGAGCACGTCTGACTTTACAGGCTGGAGCAGGTCCTGATCCTTTGCTCTCGTCAATCGACCGGCATCCACGGTTATCAATACATCTGCCGGGGATTGAGCCCCTTCGATCTTCATTTTCTGAATGAGTTCATCTGCACTGGCATTGATCACATTCACTTTAATACCTGTACTGTCCTCAAACCTTTTAAACAGCTTTTGGTCTGAGGGATAATGCCTATGGGTATATATATTCACCTCCTGGTCTCCGTTTCCTTGAGTGGATGTTTGTTCTTTATCATTTTTACAAGAGTAAAATGCAGCTACTGTTAAGACAAGTAGTAGTACTTTTTTCATGGTTGAAGATTTTTAAATTCGATGGCAAATATAATTATTTAGACTTATTTTAAATAATATCCAGGAAAGATCTTGTACGCTTTCGACGGAAAGCTTTTCAGGTGAAGGTAAAGAACGACCAGTTCAGGATCAGCCTGCAGACCCGGCACTCCCCGGGAAGCGTCCATCTCCGGTTTTTGAAACGGTATTACAACCTGATCTGCAGGGTGGTATACCAGGTTAAAGGTTGCGCCGGAATGATCCCGGGACCGGGATATCCGGTTGCCCTTCTGGTAAAATAGGAATTATCCAGAAGGTTATTCACGCCGCTTTCCAGTCTGTACCTTTTATAGGAATAAGAAAGAGAAAGATCCAGAATACCATAGGCAGGGATAGCCCCTTCTATACCTCTTTGGGAATCATTCAAATTTTGGGGTGCATTGGTCGCATCTGAAAATTGTCTTGAAAGCATGGTGTACTGTAAACTTCCCAAAAGGTTACGATATCCGAAGTTCAACCCTGTTTTGAGATTGACCGCCGGTATGAACTCCACTTTATTACCTTCTACATTGGTTTGTTCAGACCGGATGTATTCTGAATCTGTGAAAGCCGCATTGAGAAAAACCCTGGCTATATAGTCCTCAGCACCTTCAAAAAAGGTGGTTTGCAGGTTCCAGTCAGCAAATGTTTCCAGTCCATATATGAAGGCATCCCCGATGTTGCCCCTAAACCTGATCAATCGTCCCGTTTCTTCCTGCTCACCCTGGAAATTTTCCCGGGTTTCTGCCTTGAGCACTTCTCCTATACGGTCATTGTATTTCAACCCAAACACACTAATATCGTAAGATATTACGTCTTTCAATCTGCCGCGGATACCCATATCTGAGGTAAAACCACTTTCATCGCTAATGTTTGGATCTACCTGAAAAACGGGGTTCACCACCCTAATGTCATTAAAGGTAACAGAACGGTAGTTCTGAGAAAAATTCCCGTATAATTCTGCGCTTTCAGAAAGTTCATACCCGGCACCAATGCCTAGAAGCACAAAGCTACGTTCAAATTGCCGGTGGTCCTCCAGCGTCTCGTTCTTGAGCACATTACCTGCCAGATCCACAAAAATATCCTTATAGGCACCTTCACTCCGGGTATCGATGTACTCAAACCTAAAACCAGGAGTTAAAGAGAACTTTGGAGTAAGACTAAAGATATTTTCCCCAAAAAATGCCAGGTTACGGTTCGGAAATTCAAATTCTGACTGCCGGGAATAATTCGGGAATTTTTCGGCAGCAAAATTGAAGTCCGGTCCTGAGCCTGTGCTGCCGGGGCCCTGCTTTTGAGCATTGGCAGCATTATAATATTTTGTTCCCAGCAACAAAACCGACTCCTCCCCAAGAAAGTCATACCGGGTGAGCCCTCTGGCCTCTGCCCCCCAGTAGTTAAAATCATCTACCAGTAGTTCCCTTGGCGCCTCAAGATCATCTGGCTGGGAGACTCTGTTTTCCCGGTAACCCACTGCTTTTCTGGAGGCATCCAGGCCGAACAGGTTCAGGCTTAATTCTGTTCTTTGGGATACCTTATGCTCCAGCTTAAAGGCATAGAGATTCCAGTTCACATCGAACCAATTACGGGAACGGTTACTGAACCGGGGGTCCCGATAGAACTGTACATCTGTTAGCCCCCCGGGCTGCTGTGCCAGGTAATCCATCCAGGTGTACTCAAAAGAAACTTTGGTATTCTCATTAAACCGGTACCCCAGGTGAGCAAATGCGTTGTGGGAATCATACTGGGAATTAGGCCGGAATCCTTCTCCTGTCTTATAATTGAAATATGTGTAATAACTAAATTTCCCCAGGGTCCCGCTTATACTGTTGAAACTAGTAAACAGATTATAGGAACCAATAGATTGTCTGGAAATAAGCTCAAACTTCTTATAAGAGGGGTTTTTCATTTTGAAATTGATCAGGCCGCCAAATTGAGTGCCATATTGAAGGGAAGCTGCCCCT
>JBEPWW010000018.1:0-15616 GCA_041642215.1 Salinimicrobium sp.
TTATAAATTTCAGAAAAACAGCTGAATGTTTTTAAGAAGATGATGTTATAGTCGAAAATCCGGGATCTGTTTAAATAGCGATCATTTCAGGTTTTTGACGTCAAAAAAATCAGCAAAAGATTGCTGATCCAACAGGAGCTGCAAGAAGAATAAGACCCGGTATAGAGACAAAAGAAATACTTCCGAAGAAATCAAAAAAAGAGAGGCTGCAAGCCTCCCTTTTTTCCATTATTTAATTTCGCAAGGCGAATTGATTTAACTACTAAATTCTTCCTGATTGATACGAAGCCTTAATTTACGCTTATAGTCTTCTTTAAGCCAGTCCCGGTAATTTTTGGTGCTGTTACTAATACAATAAGAATAGCGCCTAATGCGGTAGGCTATATCCTCCTCGAGCTCCCTTGCCAGGATACGTGCATCAAATACATCTTCACTATTCTCTACACACATTTTGGTATGTTGTTCAATGGAACGTTCCAGGACGGTCTTTGATTTGAGGCCTTTGGATATGATATCATCATATTCGGCTTCCACATCAAAACTGACATTATCTGAATTTGCAAATTTTTTCCTGATATCCGGCGGCATCTCATATTTGAAATTCTGCTCGATCTCCTCATCACTTACCAGGTGTTCCAGGAAATAATCGGGAGATCTAAAGATCTGTCTCCAATCCACAGGGGCACTCCAAAGCCCAAAGCGTGCGGCGTTATTACCTAAATCGATCACAGTAAACTCTTCTTTGCCGGGCAGAATTCTTGAACCACGTCCTATCATTTGATAATAAAGGGTGAGTGATTTTGTGGCCCGGTTCAGGATAATGGTCTCAACGGTAGGTTCATCAAAACCGGTGGTAAGTATACTAACTGAAGTTAGGATGGCGTCTGGTTTGTTCTTGAACCACTTCAAAATATCCTTTCGATCCTGCTTACTGGTGGTATTATCCAGGTGACGTACATCAAACCCTGCATTTCTGAAGGTTTCATACACTTCCCTGGAAGTATTGATCCCGTTATTAAAGATAAGGGTCTTCTTACCCTGGGATTTCTCCATATAGGCATCCAGGAGCTTTTCCTGCATGGAGAAATTAGAGTAGAGTTCTTCGGAAGACTTCACGGTATAATCCCCGTTTATTCCTATTTTAAGAGAGGACAATCCTACATCATAGCTGTAGGTGTTAGCCTTTGCCAGGAATCCTTTTTCGATTAGAGAACTTATGGATTCCCCGATGATGAGCTCCCTGTAATTGTCCTTCATAGGAAGCTTAATATTGGAACTAAGCGGGGTGGCGGTAACACCCATAATGAAACTCTTCTCAAAGAACTTGAATAATTTCCTGAAGGAATTATAATGCGCTTCATCAATGATCACCAGACCCAGGTTGTCCAATTCCACCTTGTCATCATTAAGCCTGTTATTAAGTGTCTCTACCATGGCCACGAAACACATATAGTCATCCTGGTCTGGTAGTTCCTTAATTTTACTGTTAATGATCTTGTTTCGCACTCCAAAGCCCGTAAGCATCTTAGAGGTCTGTTTACATAGTTCGATCCGGTGAGTGAGGATCAGCACTTTTTTATTGGTGCGCTGGATATACTCCCTTACGATCTGGGAAAAGATTACGGTTTTTCCTCCCCCGGTGGGTAGTTGGTACAAGAGGTTGTACCGCTCGGGATGAGCATCAATAACCTTAAAAATTTTGTCTATATCTTTTTGCTGATAATCATAGAGTTCCTTGTCAACTGTTTTTTCTTCAATTCCGAATGTGTCCTGCATCATTTTTTTTGTTCATAAGCAATTTTGCAAAAATAGCGCATTCTCTAGGTTTACTGAAATATTTGGGAATAAAAATTCATCTTTCTGCAAAAAGCCTTCTTTTAGTTTAGGCTTAAGTCCAAAAGTCGTACCTTTATAAGTATACCTCCCTGCTTATTTGATGGCCAGAAAAATTCTGCTCGCCCCGTAGAATCAGTAATCGTTTTAAGGCTAAGGAGTTTATGAAGGTAGATGATAAAAAACGAAACCGCTATATAAAGGACCTAAAGGAGAATTGCTTATTAAAAGATCTGGATCAGGAAGAAATAAATATTTTATTAAAGGAGATCAGTGAAGAGAGCTGGCCCAAAAACACCTGTTTAATAGACAGGGAGAAGGTCAGGAGACGTTTTCACTTCATCATTGAGGGGCGTTTAAAGATCTATAAACTCGATCCGCTTACCGGCAGGGAATTCACTTTATTCCTTCTGAGCAGGAATGATGTCTTTGACGTCTTAAGCCTGCTGGATGATTATGAACATGATGTTTTTTATGAGAGCCTGGACAGGGTTACCATACTCACTGTTCCTTTGGAGATCATGCGAAAATGGATCGAAATATATCCCGTGATCAATAAGAACCTGTTGCCTTACCTGGCGGTGAAAATGCGCCAGGTGGAAGAGTATGCAGCCGGTATTATTCTTACAGATATTCCCACCCGCCTGGCAAAACTCATCCTAAGCAACATTAATTCCACCTCTCATAAGCTCGAATTGATCAATGATCTTTCAGATGAGGAACTCGCTCACCTAATAGGATCGACCCGGGCAGTAGTCAACCGGCACCTGCAGGAATTTAAAAAAGACGGCACCCTCAACGTCGGGCGAAAAAAACTGGAGATTCGAGACCTGGAGCTTTTACTCAGGAAAATAGAGAAAAAAGAATAGTGGCTATTGGCAATCAATTAATACTTAATTAACTCGATCTGATACCTAAGTAGTAGGGTCTGGGAAAGACGCTATTTATCTTTACTGAGTATTAATCCAAATAACTTTCGTCATGAAAAAATTAATTTTATGTTTGCTCCTATTAGGCTTTACAGGCATAGGACATTCGCAGATCGAGCTAAGGGAAACAAAAGTAGATTACTCTCCCGTTTCCATGAAAGTTGACCCGGCTACCAATACGGTAACCTTAAACCTCCCCGAGAAAAATTATGGGGAATTTCAAAATGACCCGCTTGTTTTTTTAAAGAGGAACTTCAACATCCATCAGTTCCTTCAGGAAAATGAGGATCTGGGTTTTTCAACCATACAAGTTATCATGAAATCCAGAAAAGGACATCTTCGCGCCAATTTCAGCGATGAAGGATCATTGATTTCCACGTATCACAGATTTAACAATGTGGCCCTTCCTGAAGAAGCAAGACAGGCGATCTTTAGAAATTATCCCGGTTATAGCGTGGCAAAGAACAGCCATATTGCTAAATCCAAAAAAGGAGTGATCACTAAGGAGTTCTATAGGGTAAAACTACAGAACGGCGAAAAAGCCAAAAGAATACGATTGAATAAATCTATTGATGGTGTT
Organism: Salinimicrobium sp.; assembly: GCA_041642215.1. Taxonomy (GTDB): domain Bacteria; phylum Bacteroidota; class Bacteroidia; order Flavobacteriales; family Flavobacteriaceae; genus Salinimicrobium. Next base: position 3,343 of record JBEPWW010000018.1, read on the forward strand.
CGTTTAGCCGGAAACTAATTATTCCGGTTCCCCCAGGAACAGCCCGTTTAACGCGGGCTGTTCCTTTTATCGTTATTTTCTAAATTAAGGTTGAGATTCCTCTTCAAAAAGATTAGAGGACAGGTAGCGGTCCCCACGATCACAAATGATACTTACCACCAGGCCTTCATCCAGTTCCTCACAAAGTCGCACGGCTGCCGCCGCTGCCCCCCCACTACTCATACCGGCAAAAATGCCTTCTTGTTGAGCGAGCCTCCTGGTCATCTGCCGGGCTTCTTCCTCACTTACTTCCAGCACCCTGTCCACTTTTTCGGGAACAAAGATCTTTGGCAAATAAGCTGCTGGCCATTTTCTAATTCCCGGAATACGGGATTCATCCGTTGGCTGGACCCCCACGATCTGCACATCGGTATTTTGTTCTTTCATAAAGGTAGAAGTTCCCATTATGGTACCGGTAGTACCCATGGAGGATACAAAATGAGTGATCTTCCCCTGTGTATCCCGCCATATCTCGGGCCCAGTAGTTTTATAATGTGCCCGCCAGTTATCATCATTCGCAAACTGGTTTAGCATGAAATAATTACCTTCTTTCATCCTGGCTTCGGCATAATCCCGGGCTCCTTCTATTCCTCCCTCGGCATCGGTGAGGATCACTTTGGCTCCATAAGCTCTCATGGTTTGCACCCGTTCTATTGTCGAATTCTCGGGCATGATCAACTCAATATCCAGTTGAAAAATACCTGCGATCATAGCCAGGGCAATACCTGTGTTGCCGCTGGTAGCCTCTATTAATTTTGTTTCCCTGGTGATCTCGCCACGGTCCATCCCGCTTTTGATCATATTATAGGCAGCACGATCTTTGACACTGCCCCCCGGGTTTTGTCCTTCAAGTTTGAAATATAATTTGACCGAAGGATTGGAAATAAGATGTTGAGCCCTAACCAACGGGGTATTCCCAATTAGATCGATAACAGATTCTTTCATATCAGCTATTTTTTCTTGTTTTTAATATTGATCTGAGGGGAATGGGTGACAAGGGAATTTTGTGGAATTGACGTGGTGATCCATGCATTTCCCCCAATCATGCTGTTGGCCCCTATAACAGTATCTCCGCCCAGGATGGTAGCATTGGCATAAATAGTAACGTTATCTTCTATGGTAGGATGCCGTTTGACACTTCTAAGGCTTCGCTCAACAGATAATGCTCCCAATGTAACCCCCTGATAGATCTTAACGTTGTTTTTTATAACAGTGGTTTCTCCAATAACCACCCCCGTTGCGTGATCAATAAAAAAAGAATCACCAATCACGGCCCCTGGATTAATATCTGTTCCTGTTAACCGGTGGGCGCATTCGGTCATGAGCCGGGGAACCAATGGTAAACCATACTTATAGAATTCATGGCTCAATCTATACACGGCAATAGCAAAAAACCCCGGATAAGAAAGATAAACTTCTTCCACAGAGTTTGCTGCGGGGTCATTTTCAGCAATGGCAGAGGCATCTTTATTTAGTCGCTTTAGGATTCCCGGCAGTTCTCCCAAATAATCAATCCATATCTCCCTGCATGGTTTATCCGGTTCCCAGCAAACCAGATCTGCCAGCTCCTTAAAATCGATCCCCAATTTTTTGAGATTGCTCTCCACCGGCGTATCTTCATCAAAAAGCGTATAAAATAAAGAATTAGTAAAAGCTTCAGTTTTTTCCTTTATCTGAAACCGCAGGTTGGGAAGTTTTTTTTGATCCTCTATCTCTCGTATGATCCTGTCTAGATCCATCTCCATGTTTGCTCGTTTTAAAAAGAAGTAAAATTTCTTCTTCACCTCAAAAATAAGAAATAGCCAGTCATTTATGACAGAAGCTATCGGGAAAGCTCATTTAAAAAAGGGGGAAATCCTGGAAGAGAAATAAAAATTAACACCAAAAGAAAGGTTAAATTCCATATCAATGACTGATACTCAATTTATTACGCTGTAAATTAGAGTATTAATTTAAAACTTAAAATCATGGCACAGGAAAAGCAAAGATCCGAACAAAACCAGCAAAAGAAACAGCAGGCTAAACCGGAGGGAAACAGGAGAAAAGAGGCCAAACAAGCGGAACCTCGCAAATCTGATGAAAAAAAACAGCGTTAGACTGTATGATGAAAAGGACTGCTGTTGCAGTCCTTTTTTTTTACCCACCTTCTTTAGAGATTATTACTTCCCGAAGATTTCCTGATATATCCAGCAGCCATTTTAATTGATCTGTAACAATCTGGGCTTCCTGAAGCCGCACCTGAACCTGTGGATCGATATTTTCTTTTCTATGGCTTCTCATTTCTGTTAGTTCCTGCAGTTTCCCCCTAAAATAAGCCTCCGCCTGTTCCACTCCTTTGTCTACCCTCATTGGCACTGGCTTATTTTTTTCCAGAGCCTCTATTGAAGCCGAGAGGTTACCCTGGATCTTCTCCATGTAATTCCTAAAATGTACCGAAGCCGGAGTAGTGGGATGAGTTCGGATAAAAGTTCCTAATGAAGCCGCTGAGGAAAGTATTTCCTGGTTTAGGGAAACTATCTCAAAATTCCTGGAGAGATCCCTCTGTTCCGATGGCGGCTCCTGGGTCATTCTTTGAAAAGCAGCATTAAGATTTCCTATCGCCAGGAAAGCCTCTTTTCGTGCCAGTTTATAGGAAGTTGATCTGTTTTCATTGCCACTGTAACAGCTTTGGATCTCCCTGATATACTCCTGGTTGGCCTTAATACTATGCTGAATGAAGTTATTGATCCCTTTATATTCCCAGGTGGGCCATAAAAAAGAATTTCCAAGAAAAGCCAATCCTGCACCTATCAGGGTATCCAACACCCTAAACCAGATAACCTCAAAAGCATTGGGTGTTAAAAGGCTATATAGAAAGACCACGTTAAGGGTAATAAAGGCAGCTGCCGCCTTATAATTCTTTTGAAGCATCGAGAAAGCCATTACCAGGGAGATGAGCGCGAGAATACCATATACTACGGCACTTTGAGTGAGGATGACGATCGAAGCGGCCGCCCCTCCTCCAATAAGCGTTCCGTAAAGCCGCTGTTTAAAGCGTTCCCGGGTAAGCGCATATCCCGGCCTCATGATAACGAGACTTGTAAGCAGGATCCAGTATGCATTTTGAAATTCGAATAATTTCCCCATTAAAAACCCTATTAACATGACCACGGCCAGCCTTAGGGAATGCCGGAAGATCGGCGATTTGAAATCCAGGTTATCCAAAAGGGTTTTAAAATCATATTCAGGCTTCGTGATGAACTTCATGGCTTCTTTTCCCATAACCGGCTCAGGTTTGCCTTCCCTTTCCTTCAACAGTCGTTCAAGACTTCTTATTTTTTCCAGCTGCTTTTCGCGAAAATCATACAAATTTTCAATCACAGGCAATACAGATTGCTCCTGTGGAGGGTTTTCGTGTAGGGACAAAACGCTATGCCCTGCTTTTTCCCTTAATTCCTCCAGAACCGGATCTGATACATATCGGGAGTTGTTTTTAACAGCAGAACCAATTATTTTCAACTGTCGGGCCACGGCAACATTCCACTCCCAGAATACCTGAAGTGTTTCGGGGTATTGCCTTCCAATAGCTTCCATCTCTCTGTAATTAACAGGATTGGCCATTCCGATCTCAAGGATATCCACCAGTTCCATCAGGATAAGAAGCTCCTTTTGTGCAGCTGCCGATCTTCCTGAACTTTTACGTTTGGAGATCACCAGTTCTCTGATGGTTTCGTGCTTTTCGTTAATAGTCGTTTGAAGCCGAAAAAGTTCTTTTTTTAGCTCCATTTTATTGGATGGGGAATGCCCCAGGAGATCGCCGGTAATGCGCAGGTAATCTGCTGTAAGATCAAAGGCTTCAGCAAGGAAGGTACCCGTTTCTTTTCGCGGGTTGAGATAATGAACAAATACGGTAAATACGAGATACCACAAACCGCCGCCTCCTAGCAGGAGTGCATGCTTAAACAGGGAGGTATCTGAAGGTAGCTTGGCCATGCTGAGTACCACGGCAAACAGGCCGGAAAAGGCTATAAGCGAAGCCCGGAAACCATATACTGAGATCATAGAGAACCCAAACATGAGGATGAGCAGAACAGGAACAAAGAGAACAGAATAGGTACCTGCACTACCTGCTAGCAGGGTAGCAAAAACAGCTGCAACTATAGAGAGGGTAATTCCTTTAACCCGCCGGCGGAGACTTCCAGGTACATCACTGGGCGAACATAGCAAAACTCCAAGGGCCATAGGGATTCCTAAAAAAAGGTTCCCCAGGTAATAAGCCACAGCCACGGGAGTGACGGCCGCTATCACAAAGGAAAATCCTTTCGAATATTCAGCGTTTCTAAGTCCCTTCAGGAAACTCAATAAATTAGAAATGGCCAGTAAATTTTGGTTAAACATTAGCTGAAACAAAGGTACATTCCCTTTTCCTGATCTTCTTCTCCTAAGGGAGAAAAGTTGAAGGGGCCCGATTTTTTTAACCTTAAATTATAATCCCGACTTTGGTCAGGCTCTGGGAGGGCCGTATTTTTATATTCCTTCATCTTCAAATGGAAGAAAAAGGAAGTAAACGTGAACATAAAAAAAAATCAAATTATGAAAATACTGATGGTGTTAACCTCTCATGATAAACTGGGCGATACCGGTAGAACCACCGGATTCTGGCTGGATGAAGTAGTAGCTCCTTATTACACCCTGGCAGATGCGGGGGTAGAAGTGACCTTCGCTTCCCCAAAAGGAGGCCAACCTCCCATTGATGAGACAAGTACTGCAGAAGATGCTCTTACAGAGGATACCCGCAGATATGATACCGATGAGGACCTACAAAAAAAACTCACCCACACTAAAAAACTTGATTTTGTAAAAGCCGATGATTACGACGGAGTTTTTTATCCGGGAGGACATGGTCCACTTTGGGATCTCGCTAACGATCTAAAATCCATTGCACTTATCGAGGAATTCAATTCCCAGATGAAACCTATGGCTTTCGTTTGCCACGGTCCGGCAGCCCTCGCCAACGTAGAAGAAAACAAAAAGCCCCTGGTACGGGGGAAAAACCTTACCGGCTTCTCCAATACCGAAGAGGAAGCGGTTGATCTCACCGCTGTGGTTCCTTTCCTCGTAGAAGATAAAATGAACCAGCTTGGTGCGAACTACAGCAAAGCTCCAAACTGGGAACCGTATGTGATGACAGACGGGAGATTGATCACCGGTCAAAATCCTGCTTCTTCCAAAGATGCAGCAAGAGCATTGCTAAGAATGATTAACAAGACAGAATCAGGGAATTAAATCCACATCTATGGGGAAAAATGGGAAGAAAACTGTAGAAGATATTCTGCGGGAGCATGAGGCTTCGGGAAAATATTTTTCCGTGGACGGGATCAATACTTTTGCACTGAGTTATGGAAGAGGCGAGACCGTTTTATGCATTCATGGAGTTCCTACTTCATCATTCCTTTACAGGAAAGTTTTAAAGTCTTTGGCAGAGAAAGGCTATCGTGGGATATCTGTAGACCTGCCCGGGCTGGGTCTTTCAGAGAGACCGGAAGATTTTGAATATACCTTTTCCAGTTTTGCCCGTTTTCTTTCCAAAGCGGTCGCTGCCCTTAAATTGAAGAAGTTCCACCTGGTAGTGCATGATATCGGTGGCCCCATAGGATTTGCTCTTGCCGCTCAGAACCAGGGAAAAATCCTTTCGCTCACCATCCTGAATACCTGGATAGACGTGGTGAATTTCAAAAAACCGGCGGTGATGCGACCTTTTGAGAAAAGAGTTATCGGGGAAGCCGAACTTAAAATGATATCCCATGTAACCTGGCCGGTTATGTTCAGGAAAATGGGGGTGTACAAATCTGAAGTGATATCAATCCCTGAGATAAATACCTATGTGGACCTGCTAAAAAGAAAGGACCAGGGGAAGGCTTTTTTGAAAATCATGCGCAATTTTGAGAGCAGCCGGGAATACAGGGATCTTTGCTACAAAGCGGTACAAAATGTACCCTACCCGGTGCAGGCCTTATGGGGTGAAAAAGATCCTGCCCTCTCCTATGAAAACTATGGAGAGGAAATAAAAGAGATAGCTGCTCTTAAAGAAGTTTCCAAACTTCGGGCCCGACATTTTCTCCAGGAAGAGGTCTGGCTTGCAATCGCAGACAAAATTGTGGAACAGGCGAAATCCATTCATCTTAAAACCTAAAAAGAGGCTGTCTAAAAGCTATGTAAATCATCTTTGAGTTTACCTGCCCGTTCCGTTCAGGCGAGTTTCAGGAATATTCAAATTACAAGAACCTGAATCTCCCGAGGTGTCGGGACCGGTTGACGTAATTTACTTTTTAGACAGCCTCTCCCTTTTTTCTATTTCTTAGGTGGTTTGGTTGGTCGCATTTCGATTTTACTGGGTAACGCGCGGCGATTCATTTTTACAAGATCTACTACCAACTCCCCTATATCCTCCGGCTGGATCTTCCATGCATCCTCCTCTGTAGGCGTATGATCATTGAAATAGGTGGCTACTGAACCGGGCATGATGGTGGTCACCTTAACATCGTGATTCCTCACATCCAGCATGACTGCCTGGGTGAAACCCGTCACTCCAAATTTACTGGCGTTATAAGCAGAGCCTCCCGCGAAAAAGTTAGTTCCCGCCAGGCTTGAAATAGTAAAAATATATCCTTTAGACGCCTTAAGGGCAGGGATAGCCGCCTTGACACTGTAAAAAACTCCGGTAAGGTTTGTATCAATGGTCTGTTGCCACTGCTCAGGTGTCAATTCCTCAATTGAACCGTAATGACCCACCCCGGCATTAGCCACTAAGATATCCAGCTGTCCCCATTTGTCAAGAACCTGGTTTATGGCCTGTTGCTGACTCTCAAACTGCCGCACATCAGCCTCCACTCCAAATACTTCTCCCTGTCCTTTGCGGCTGAGTTCCTGTGCTGCCTGCTCTACCTCATCTTTATGCCGGCTGGTGATAGCCACCCGTACCCCAATGTTAACAAGGGCTTCTGCCACACCATAGCCAATCCCCTTGCTTCCACCTGTTATAAATGCTACTTTATTTTTTAATGATTCCATAATTATTTTAGTTTTTACTGCCTAAACTAAGGAATCTCCCGCAGTTTTAATGATTGCAGATTTTAAGAATTTGTTAATTCTTAAAATGGCAAAATTTCTAAAATTTGTAACGGAAAATACAAGGATAATCATTTATCTTTGCAGCCATTCCGGAACCTTTCCGGCATGGAAAAACATGGTATAACCTATAAAAACAATTACGTTGGAAAATCCCAAGGCTCAGAAGCTTCTTAACAAAATTCAGCGCGATCTTATGCGCAATGGCATCATTACCAATACAATCGTTGCAGATCTAAAGGAGTTAAGGCCTTATGCCGTGGAAGAGAACAACCCGTTGCTTGCAAAGGTTATCCGTCTAACCTACGAACACATCGAGAATAACCAGACTTTTGATATTCCAATCCCCGATGATGAGCCTATTGAAGAACCTGTAGAGGGTTTTGAAGGAGAGCCTGAAGAAGAAAACACCCCAGTTGATCCTCAGGAGAGTTTGGATTACCTGCTGTCCCTGATGGCGGAGGCCAAAAATAAGATCAATGCGCTGGAGCTCCGGGAATACAGTAATTCGTTAATGGCCTACGCAGAGGAGAATTAACTTTTTGTTTATATACTATTGGCTTGATATTTGAACTTTAGTCCGGAAAAAGGTTTAAGTTTAAATGGAAAAAAAGAATATGAATAAGAAAAATGCAGTTTTGAGCAAAAAACCCCGTTGGAAATTACTCCATCAGTATTATAGTTATACCGGTTTTTATAGCTTTGTTGGGGGCAGCCTAAAGAAAGCGATTTTGCCTATTGCCTTATTTATTGGAGCATTGATAGCGATCAACGAATATGTTATCGATATTAATCAAATGCTTATTACGGTTACCGAAACTTTTTCACCTCTTGGTATTCTTTCTGTCTTTTTTGCTTCCGAAACCTTCTTAGGCCTGGTCCCGCCAGAACTATTTATCGCCTGGGCAGGAAAATCTGCCGCCCCGGTACTTTTTCTGAGTTTCCTGGCATTAGCTTCTTATTTAGGAGGTATTATTTCTTACTTTATTGGAAGGACCGCCACCAGGATACGTTCTGTCCATGTATACCTCAATGAGAGAATGTCAAAACATTTGAAGAATACTCAGAAATGGGGAGGCTTTCTTATCGTTGTAGGTGCCTTATTACCCATTCCTTTTTCCATGACCAGTATTGCCGCCGGAATGATCAAATATGGCTTTAGGCACTACCTTTTGTTCGGTCTCCTTAGGTTCGTTCGATTTTATGTGTACGCCTTAATTATTTTTGAAATGGTTTAAGAGGGCTGGATAATTGATCCTGAATTAACCTCCAGCTCCTGGAATTTTTTTGTACCTTTTTACCTCGGAATTCTTGGGTAAAAATATATGGGCCATACACATGAGCACAATTCCTCCGGAAAAAATCTCAAACTCGCATTTTTCCTTAATGTTGGCTTCACTATTTTTGAACTGATCGGGGGTTTTTATGTCAATAGCGTCGCTATTATTTCTGATGCTATTCACGACCTGGGAGACAGCTTTTCCCTTGGCACTTCATGGTACCTTCAGAACAAATCCAGACAGGCTCCTTCAGCACGATTCTCATTTGGCTATAAACGGTTTTCCCTTTTAGGAGCACTCATCAACAGTCTGGTGCTTATTGGAGGCTCGATATATGTCATTAGTGAGGCTGTAAAAAGGCTTTTCGAACCCGAAGCTTCCAATGCAGAGGGGATGATAGTATTCGCGATCATAGGAATAGCTGTTAACGGTTTTGCCGCCTATAAGCTTAGTGGAGGCAAAAGTCTTAATGAAAAAGTGGTATCATGGCATTTACTGGAGGATGTACTGGGATGGGTTGCCATTCTTATTGTTGCGGTAATCCTCCTTTTCAGGGATTATTATTTCTTAGATCCTGCCCTTTCCCTTCTTATTACTGTTTTTATTCTTTGGAACGTCTATAAAAGACTCAAGGAGACACTTTTGATATTTTTACAGGGCGTACCTGCAGATATTGATCTGGAAAAGATAAGGACACGCCTCTTAAGAATCCCGAATATTGATTCTTTACATCACATGCATGTCTGGTCCCTGGAGGGTGAGCATCATGTTTTTACCACCCATATCAAACTCAGGAACATTCATAAGTTCCAGGAATTACTGGCTGTAAAACGAGAAGTAAAACAAGTGCTGCAGGATTACAACTTTGACCATTATACTATTGAGACCGAACTGGACAGTGAGAGTTGCGACCTGCTGTGATCTTATGGTTACCTGATCTGGGTAAACCTGATCCCCAGCTCCTTCTCGATCTCCCGCAGTTTTTTAAGTTCATTTTGATTGACCAGGGCCAGGGAGATCCCGGTATTTCCGGCTCTGGCGGTACGGCCACTCCTATGGGTGTAATAATCTGTTTGCTCCGGCATTTGATAATGCACCACGAATGCGAGATTAGCCACATCAATACCGCGTGCAGCAACATCTGTGGAAACCAGCAACCGCAGATTCTTATTTTTGAAGGCCCTCATGACCTTATCCCGATCTTTTTGAAGCATATCCCCCTCCAGCAGACCAACTTCATAATTCTTGGCGCTTAGTTGCTTGGATAAGGTACGGGCAGCAGCTTTAGTCTTCGTAAAGATGATCCCACGGCTTTGCTTACCCACAGATTTTAAGAAATAGGCCAGGGTATCCAATTTGCTGTTGTCATCCCCCGAAACGAATTGGTGCTGTATACCTGTATTCACGGCGTCAGATTTATCGACCTGTACGCGTCTTACATTTTTCCCTACATATTTGTTGATGATCTCATTAAGATCCTGCGGAATAGTAGCCGAAAAGAGCCACACATTCCTTTTTCCGGCCGTAGCTTCCAGGATGGTAGTGAGATCCTTCTTAAAACCCATACTCAGCATTTCATCTGCTTCATCTAATACCAGGGTCCTGATGTTCGAAATATCGACTGCCTTTCTCTCCATAAGATCAATAAGTCTACCGGGTGTCGCCACCACTATTTGGGTGGGTCTGTTAAGGCGGCTTATTTGAATATCTATCTTCTCCCCGCCATACACAGCCTCAGTAAAAACCTTATCTGTATACTTGGTGAATTTAAAGAGCTGCTTGGCAATTTGCTGTCCCAATTCCCGTGTAGGAGCCAATATGAGAGCCTGCACATTCTTCTTGGCGGGGTCTATCTGCGCAAGTAAGGGAAGTCCAAAGGCGGCGGTTTTCCCGGTACCTGTCTGTGCCTGTCCAACAAAATCAATATCTCCCTCACTCAGTACAGGAATTGCGGCTTCCTGTATCTTGGTAGGGGAAACAATTCCCATCTCCTTTAGACTTTTAACTATCTCTTCTGAAACTCCTAATTCCTTAAATGTCATTACTCTTAAATTTTCGCGAAGATACTTTTAATTCTAAAGATATCCATATTTGTTTTTATCTGTCCGCTGCCCCGCTTCAGCAGCATCCTGACGTTCAATAGAGCCATTATAAAATTAAAAACCAGGCTGTTAAATTGAAGCTAAAGCTGTTATTTAAGAATAATATTTAGCAAATAATCATTAATTTCAAGGTATAACAACAAAATCGAAAATTATGCTTACGATCATATTGAACATTCTTTTACCACCACTGGCGGTCTATATGAACCATGGGGTAGGAACAACTTTACTGATTAGTATAATTCTAACGATCATTGGGTGGCTTCCCGGAGTGATCCATGCTTTTATTGTGAATTAAAAAAAATAGCTGTTTAAGGTGTATTCTCTCCTATAACCGGTTTCCAGACCACTGGAACGGTTAAAAAACAGAAAGTTTTCATTAGAGATTTGAATTAGCCTTTTACACTTTAAACAGCTTTTATTTTGCTATTTTCTGCTGCCAGTTCCACGCACTTTCCAGAGCATCATCCAGGCTTAGACCTGCTTTCCAATTCAGAACCTCGTTAGCTTTAGTAGTATCTGCATAAGCGGCTACAACATCACCTTCCCTTCTGCCAGTAATTTTATACTTTAATTTTTCGCCAGTCACCTTTTCAAAGCTTTTCACCACCTCCAGTACAGAATTTCCCTCACCTGTTCCCAGGTTGAAAACCTCGTAATTTGATTCCTGCTCATCATTCAAAAGCCTTTCAAGAGCAACCACGTGCGCCCTGGCCAGATCCATAACATGGATGTAATCTCTAATACAGGTACCGTCTGGAGTGGGATAATCGTTTCCAAATACCGACAGTTCTTCTCTTTTTCCTATAGCAGTTTGTGTAATGTAAGGAACCAGGTTCTGCGGAGTTCCTATAGGCAACTCCCCGATATTCCCGGTGGGGTGCGCGCCTATTGGATTGAAGTAACGCAGAGAGATGGCTTTTAGGTTCTTCTTTACCCTGCAGGTATCAGATATGATCTCCTCTCCTATTTGTTTGGTATTTCCATAAGGGGATTCTGCTTTCTTGACCGGCGCTGTCTCTGTTATAGGTAAGGTATCAGCCTGACCATAAACGGTACAGGAGGAACTAAAAATGAACCTGGGAGATTCTTTTTCCTTTAGCTGCTGTAAAAGATAGATCAGGGTAGAAATATTATTTTCGTAGTACAACAGTGGATTTTCAACACTCTCTCCTACGGCTTTGGAAGCGGCAAAATGGATCACCCCTTCTATTTCACTATATTTTTCGAAAAAACGTTTTACCTCCTGTTTATCCCTCAGATCCAGTTTTTCAAATTCAGGAGATGTTTTTGTGATTTTGGTGATCCCGGCTAAAACGTCCAGGGAAGAATTGGAGAGATTATCTATGATCACAACCTCAAATCCTCTTTCCTGCAGTGCAACCACTGTGTGAGATCCAATGAATCCAAGGCCGCCGGTAACTAAAATTTTTTTGCTCATGCTTGTCTTTTAGGTAAGTTCCCCGCAAAATAATAAAATACATTTTGTTTCCATAAGGGTCTTATGGAAATATTAGCTTTTGTCCTAAAAACAGTCAGACAATGGAATATATGAGTAGAAAGAACCAGGTGTAAAAACCAGGGAGCCTGTGGTTCTATTCCGGGCTTTTAAGCTATATTTGCAATCTCAAATTCAAGTCATATGACACTAGATCATCAGGTTAAAACCTTTAGATGGATCAGCATCCTCGAAGGCCTTTCTTTTCTATTATTGCTTTTCATAGCCATGCCTCTAAAATATGTTTA
>JBEPWW010000019.1:0-15432 GCA_041642215.1 Salinimicrobium sp.
GGTTACGCGTTTACCCGAAAAATTAAGCCGGTCTGGTCGCAATATTTCCCGGTTCTCTCCCACAATACTGCGTTCATTATAATTTCTATATGAGCCGGAATAGTATTTTTTCAACTCCGGGTGATCCAGCACCTTTAGGAGTGTTTTTTTAATCGCCATTCCCCCTTCTGCAGTGAAACGACCATCTTCAAAGGCATTTTTGATGACCGCATCCAGGTCTTCTGCCGTATTGATCCCTGCAAAGAGCTCATGCACCAGCTGCCCCTTTTCCAAAGCTTGTTCCTGCTTTGAATCCCACATGGCACCTGATCTGGTAATAATTGAGATCCCATTCCCCTCTGTTGGAGAGGAATAAAACCATTCCTGCTGCCGGGCATCTATTTCGTGTTTTTCTTCGGAAAATCTTTCGCCCCTATTCCCAAATTCGTATTCCGCACTTCCATTCCATTTCCCGATAGATCTCAGATAGGAGATTAGCAAACCGCTGAACTTATTGGGATTTTCGTTTCCTTTTTTGTCCAGCTCCACTTTCGAGATCACATAAAGCTGATTCACAGGGCGGGTAAGGGCAACGTACAGCACATTGAGAGCGTCCAGCTGACTGTTCTGTCCTAATTCCTCATATAATACCGAAGCATTCCCCTCCCAATTGGTCATTTTTTCTGCGGCCTGCAAAAGTGCCACCGGAATATCCTTTCCAAGGCTCTCCGGCAGTTTTACCCAAAGGGATTCTCTCGCGGTATCCTTGATCTTACTATTGGCAAAAGGATAGATCACAACCGGAAACTCCAGCCCCTTTGCCTTATGGATGGTCATGATTTGAACAGCGTCCTGTCCTTTTGGTACCACAATGCTCAGATCATCCTTTTTTTGATCCCATAATTGAAGAAACTCATAGATGCCGGAGGCATTCTTTTGAGAACTTTCAAATACAAAATCCAGATAAAACTGCACATAGGCGTTCGATTCCCGCACCAGGTTGAAGCTACGAATGATATATTCCACCCCCTCGTAAACAGAAATATCCTTTAAAACCTCCAGGTTAAAGTTTATCCCCGTCTTTTCCAAACTGCTAAAAAAATCCTGATCATTAAGATCCAGGCTTTCACTAAGGAACAGGAACGGATTTTCTATTTCCAGCTCCTGGTCCAGGAGAAAATCCAAAACTTTGAATTTCAGATTTCTGTCTTTACCCTCAAGAGCAAACTGGAGAATCGAATTTATAAAATTTATCTCGGGAGAACGGGAGAGCAATAAACTTTGCGCTGAGATTACGGGAACCCGATGTTCACTAAGATAATTTGCAATGGCAATGCTCTCTTTCTTTCTGCGCGTTAGTATACAGATGTCAGATTTTGACGTGTTCCTGTCTTCAAGGTCCCGAATGATCTTAAGGACCTGCTGAGGATATTTCTCCATCTCCTCTTCCTCCTTTTCTGATTCAATAAAGGAAATATTCACATAACCCTCCTGCTGTTTAACCGGCTCCTGTGCACTGGTTTCTTCAAAAAGAAGTTGATGGTCCCTGCTTTGAAAGACCTGCGAAGAAAAGGTAAAAAAGCTGTTGTTGAAATCCACAATTTGCCTGGCACTCCGGTAATTTTTTGGAAGAACCACCACATTCTTGTTTTGTATCGAAAATGGATTCTCAGCACCGCATAATTCCATGAATTGCTCTGCCTTCCCACCTCTCCAGCGATAAATGGATTGTTTGGCATCGCCTACTAAAGTGAGGCTTCCCACCTCCTCCTTTTCATGGTCAACAGAGAGGCTGTGATCTACCAGAGGGATAAGGTTTTCCCACTGCAGTCGTGAGGTATCCTGAAATTCATCAATAAAATAGTGCCGGTAACGTTCCCCTAAACGCTCATAGATAAATGGAGCCGGCTGGTCCTTCACCGCGCTGCCAATGGACGCGTTGAATTCAGAGATCAATACCAGAGAGCGTTCTTTCTTGATCCCGGAAATTTCATTCTGTATAGCGCTTAACAGTGACAATGGAACCAGGTTCTTTTCAACTGCAGTTAAAAATTCGAGCGTAACCAGTTGTTGCCTCGCCTCATGGAACAGGGATGCGATCTCGGGCTGCAAATGATCCAGAACTTCCTTTTTATGATCATCCAGTTTTTTGGCGTAAAGCTCCCTGTCTGCAATCTCCTGTTGCCAGACCGTCCCAAAGCTTGCGTTGAAATTTTCATTTAACAGCTTGGAAAAGAAATTTGGACAATGTCCTCCCTTAAAATCTTTGCTCTCGATCTCATTTTCCTCCAGGAGATCAAAGAAACGCCTCGCAGTCATAACGCACTGCTTTTGGGTGCTCCTGATTTCCTCTTTGACCTGCAGCGCCAGCCGCTCGAAATCCTCCAGGGACTTGTTTCTTAATAACTCCAGGTACGGCTGACTTGTCTCCTGAAGAAGAAGCTTTCCCATGTTTAGCAGGTCCCGGGCGATATCCCAGCTTTTATCATCATCTGCTTTTGCAGTAGCAAAATTGATCAGTACCCGGGTAAGTTTCTGATCTTCCCCTGCCCGGTTGATAAGGTTTTCTACCGCCTCATAAAGGATTTCCTGGGTATCGAGCTCTACTTCAAAATTAAGAGGCAGATCAAGATCTTTGGCGAAAGTGCGTAGCACCCGGTGCGTGAACCCGTCTATGGTAGAAACTTCAAAAGCAGCATAATTATGGATAATATTTTTAAGGATCTGTTGAGATCTTTGTTTAATAGTATCAGGGGATAAACCTGTTTCTGCTGAAATATCCCTGATCAAAGCCTCTGCCTTTTCAGAAGGTTCAGGCTGAGCGAAATCATTAAGGTTTCCCACGATCCTGGTCTTCATTTCTTCTACGGCCTTATTGGTAAAGGTGATCGCGAGAATGCTCTTGTAGTTATCGTCTTTTGGAGAATTAAAGAGCAGCAGCAGGTATTGTTTTACCAGGGTATAGGTCTTGCCCGATCCCGCTGAAGCATTATAGATGACGAATGAATTAATGTCCAAATTATTTTTTCACTAAAATAGCAAATGGAACTGAAAAGCTTATATGAATCTGTCGATCTATTGATTTTACAAGAAATTCTTTCTCCTATAAGAAGTTCTTGCAAAAACCGCAAAGCTTTAAGGATTTTATAACATTTAAATATTTTAAGGTAACCTCCTAATCCTTAATTTTGCGGTTGATCTTATTTTTAACATAAAAATCCAACATTATGGCATTTGAACTACCAAAACTAAAATATGCATTTGATGCTTTAGAACCACACATAGATGCGCGTACCATGGAAATACACCATGACAAGCACCATGCCGGTTACACCAGCAAACTGAACGACGCTATTAAAGGTACTGATCAGGAAGGAAAAACCATTGAGAATATCCTGAACAACCTGGACATGCAGAACAAAGCGGTTCGAAATAATGGCGGAGGATACTACAACCACAACCTGTACTGGGAAATCATGTCTCCTGACGGAGGCGGAAAACCTTCAGGTGACCTTGCTTCTGCTATTGACAAAAAGTTCGGTTCTTTTGATGCCTTCAAGGAAGAATTCTCCAAAGCCGGTGCTACCCAGTTTGGGTCAGGATGGGCCTGGTTATGTGTAAAAGACAACGGGGAACTGGAAGTTTGTTCCACTGCGAACCAGGACAACCCGTTAATGCCGGGTATTGGTTGTGGAGGAACGCCAATCCTTGGAATGGATGTTTGGGAACATGCGTATTACCTAAAATATCAAAACCAGCGTCCGGCTTATATTGACGCATTTTTTAATGTGATCAACTGGGAGGAAGTGGCTAAACGATATGCGCAGGCAAAATAAATTTATCTCTTATCCTAAGAAAAGGCTGCCAATTGGCAGCCTTTTTTATTTATAGTATTTCGGAATTAGATCCTGATTTCATTTTATCCCATAAAAAAAGGTGGAAAATTCCACCTTTTTTTGCCCCAAATCTACCATGAACTTAACCTACTTATGTTATGGCTCTGCTAAGATATGTAATTACTTTCCGGGCAAAAACTATTTTAGACCAACTACAGGGATATTAGTTAAAGAACACGCTTTAAAATTCCCTATGTAAGAATACCATTATTTTATATACTGAAAATCAGTATTTTACATTACTTTGTATTCGCCCCAACAGGTTTTTAATCTGCATTTATATCTTTCAGCTTTAATTGAAGGGAGCGGTTTCCATTCCATTCATTCTCTTCTATACAATAGGCCGCCTTAATTTTCTTTCCCCCTGTCAACAGCTCACATTTGCTTCCCATGTGAAAACCTATGGCATCATAAGACACTACCTCACCAGGTTTCTTCAGGCGACATTTGAGGTGCTCCTTCCCGGCACCCACACATTTGGCATACCCCGTATCCTTTAGACCGGAGGTCATGAAAACCGGGGTCATATTTCCCGGCCCAAAAGGCGCAAACTGCTTCAGTATTCGAAAGAATTTAGGAGTTATATTTTCCAGATCGATCTCGGCATCTATGGAAATTTCAGGTATTAGCAGGTTTTTGTCGATAGTTTGGGATACGATTTCCTCAAATTTGTTTTTAAAGTGGATGTATTGAGATTCCAGGAGGGTGAGACCAGCCGCATATTTATGCCCGCCAAATTGCTCAATGAATTCACTGCAACATTCCAAAGCATCATATACATCAAAACCTTTGACAGAACGGGCAGAAGCCGCGAGTCTTTCCCCACTTCGGGTAAAGACCAGGGTTGGACGATAATAGGTTTCGGTAAGTCTGGAGGCTACGATCCCTATGACCCCCTTGTGCCAGTTTTCGTCATAAACTACTGTAGTAAACCGCTCCTGTTCTTTGGCTGTTTTAATTTGAAGCAAAGCCTCTTCCGTAATAGACCGGTCTGCTGTTTTTCTATCAGAATTGAATCGTTCGATTTCGGCCGCATAAGATGCGGCTGTGTCAGGATCTTCTTCCGTTAACAAATTCACTGCATGCAGCCCGTGCTTCATTCTACCTGCCGCGTTTATACGGGGTGCTATTAGAAAAACCACATCTGTAATGCTAAGGCTCTCCTTTTTTACCTGGTCGATAATGGCTTTAAAGCCAGCCCTGGGTGCCGCATTGATCACACGCAAACCATGATAGGCGAGAATCCTGTTCTCCCCGGTAATAGGCACGATGTCTGCGCCAATTGCGGTAGCTACCAGGTCAAGATAAGGGATGAGGGTTTGCATTTCCTCTCCACGCCTTTCCGCCATGGCCTGCAGCAATTTAAAGCCAACGCCACATCCGCACAATTCCTTATATGGATAATCGCAATCCTGTCGCTTGGGATCGAGTACCGCCACCGCATCTGGTATCTGCGCCCCCGGCCTGTGATGATCACAAATGATGAAATCGATCCCCTTCTCTGCAGCATAGGCCACCTTTTCAATAGCTTTTATTCCGCAGTCCAGGGCAATGATAAGGCTGATATCATTATCAGCGGCAAAATCGATCCCGGTATAGGAAACCCCATATCCCTCGGCGTAACGGTCTGGAATATACGTGGCAACATTGGGGTAAAAACTTTTTAAATAAGAGGAAACCAGGGCTACACTCGTAGTACCGTCCACGTCATAATCCCCGTACACCATAATATTCTCCCCTTGCTCAAGGGCTTTTTCAATACGGTTTACCGCCAACTCCATATCCTGCATCAGGAAAGGGTCATGCAGATCATCAAGGGAAGGACGAAAAAACTTTTTTGCCTCCTCAAAAGTTTCTATCCCTCGCTGGACCAGAAGGGATGCAACAGGTATTTCTATTCCCAGCTCGTGGGAGAGTCGCCTTACAACATCAGGATCAGGTTTGGGTTTAAGGGTCCAGCGCATATTTTTTTTTCAAAAATACAGATTTGTTTTGGGCAGCAGTCCTACAAATTTTCACTAAGAAATAAATTTGAGGAATTTTCTTTCTCTTTAGTCAGGCAGGCCAAATATTCTTAAAGACCTTAAGAAGATTTTTCGGGAGAAACCGTTTGGAGATTCCATGAAATTCAAATGGCGCCAAAATTTATTCCACGCCCACTACAGTCATTGTTATAGATGTTTCAGAATAAAGCCTAAGCTTTCTTTCCCCCCACCACGATCACAATCTCTCCTTTGGGAGGTTTGTTCTCGTAGTATGCAAGCACCTCAGCTGTCGTTCCTCTTATAGTCTCCTCATGAAGTTTGGTGATCTCACGAGATACAGAAACCGGCCGATCTTCTCCAAAGTACTCCACAAATTGACCCAGGGTTTTGATAAGCTTATGTGGGGATTCATAGAAGATAACCGTTCGGGACTCTTCTGCCAACAAAAGCAACCTCGTCTGTCTCCCCTTTTTCACCGGAAGAAACCCTTCAAAAACAAATTTATCATTTGGAAATCCGCTGTTTACCAGTGCCGGCACAAAGGCTGTGGCACCGGGCAGACAGTCGACTTCTATCCCCGCTTCAACGCAGGCACGGGTAAGAAGAAAGCCGGGATCACTTATTGCAGGAGTTCCCGCATCGCTGATAAGCGCAAATGTTTTTCCGCTCTTTATTTGCTGTACGATCCCATCCACCGTTTTATGTTCATTGTGCATATGGTGGCTGTACATAGGGGTGTCAATTCCATAATGTTTCAGAAGCTTACCGCTGTTGCGGGTATCTTCAGCCAGGATGATATCTACCTCTTTTAAAACCCTTACCCCTCTAAAGGTCATATCTTCAAGGTTACCAATAGGGGTTGGCACCAGAAAAAGTTTTGCCATGAATAATTTTCTTTGCTAATCGAATTTATTTTCAACAATGGCAAGAAAACGCACTTCACAATCCTCTTTTCCTTCCCAGTTATTATAATCGGGCTTCACCATGTTAAGCACAAAGTCCAGGGCTTCCTTCTTTGTCTTTATGGTATTCAATTGGGAAAGCACCCGGTTGTAATCTGCAGTACTGCCTTCAAACAAATGCTTGACAAAGGCATGCCGGTCGTTAACTCCTATGTGTATGCTCTTTTTAAGGCGATCGTTGAGAGATCGTGGTTTTTCGGGTTCCGAAGACCTGCTGTGAACGGGTTCAAAATTGGGTAGCTGATCGTAATGCACCCCTCCAATATCTTCCATATCATTCTTTTGATGATTGCGGGGAAGTATATGCTCCAGCATTTCATCCAGTTTCTGGGATTCCGGCGGCATTTGGGCTACAATATCTTTGATTTTTTCGGTATTGGGTTCGGTGATGGCCTCAGAGTCGTTGTACTGCAATCCATTGGGAGCGTATTCATCTTCTTCCTCCTCGGCAGGTTCAGCTTCCCGGGATTTTTCTGCGGAAGGTTTTTCACCGGTATTTGCGGCTGTTGCCTCCACCGAATGATCCTTTTCAAAAAGGTTATCTTCAGTAAAGTTCAGGATAACCAGTTTTTCGTAAAGCTTCCGGGCCAGTTCTTTAAGTTCTCCGGAATTTATCTCCTCCTGCTGCTTTAACAGCATAACTTTTTCGGCTAAAGCTATTAAATCTTCTTTCACTTGCTTTTTCATAACTTTCCTGCTTACGAATTAAATACGGTTGTATTTTTAATAAATTTGTATCACCTTTATAAAAAGCGGGGTTCGCTTTTTGGTGTTGAAAAATACAAAATGTTTCTCGAAAATACAGTAAACCATAAGGAGCAATTTGGGTGGATTGAAGTAATATGCGGTTCAATGTTCTCGGGAAAGACCGAAGAGCTTATTCGCAGGCTCAAACGCGCGAAATTTGCCAAACAGCAGGTAGAGATCTTTAAGCCGGCCATTGATACCCGGTACAATGAGGAGATGGTGGTTTCTCACGATTCCAATGAAATACGATCTACCCCGGTTCCGGCTGCAGCCAATATCCGCATACTGGCAGATGGCTGTGATGTGGTAGGAATAGATGAGGCCCAGTTTTTTGATCAGGAGATCGTGGCCGTTTGCAATGACCTTGCCAATAAAGGAATAAGAGTGATCGTTGCGGGGCTGGATATGGATTTTAAAGGAAACCCCTTTGGCCCCATGCCTAATTTAATGGCCACTGCCGAATATGTCACCAAGGTACATGCCGTTTGCACACGCACCGGCAACCTGGCGCAATTCAGCTACCGGAAAGCCGCCAGTGATGACCTGGTGCTTTTAGGAGAAACCGAAGAATATGAGCCACTGAGCCGGGCTGCTTTCTATAAAGCCCGTTTACAGGAGAAATTGAAGGATTATGAAGTACAGGATCCTGAGGAACTAAATGAAAAGACAGAGTAATATGCCTACAGCCAGGGAAACCGTACTGGAGATCGATCTTGATGCGCTTGAACACAACTACAAATATCTCAGATCTAAAATAGATAGGGATGTGAAGTTCATGGCTGTAGTTAAAGCCTTTGGATACGGCAGCGATGTGGTGGGAATCGCCCAAAAACTGGTAGATCTCGGGGCAGACTATCTTGCCGTGGCATACACCTCAGAAGGAATTGCCCTGCGGGATGCAGGCATAGAATTGCCTATCCTGGTGCTTCACCCCCAGTCTGCCAATTTTAAAGAGCTTATCGAGCGCTGCCTGGAACCCAGTCTCTACAGCGAATACGTGTTGAAGGAATTTATAGCAACAGCAGAAAACCTTCAACAAAAAGATTATCCCGTTCATCTTAAATTCAACACCGGCCTCAACCGGCTTGGATTTTCTGAACAGGAAACAGGGATCGTTGAAAACCTCCTGAAGCATACGGAAGCTATTAAAGCCGCTTCTTTTTTCTCACATCTTGCAGCCAGTGAAGACTGGAGAGAGCGGGAATTCACCCTACAGCAGATATATACCTTCAAAAAAATAGTCCTCAGGTTGTTTGACTCCCTGGGATACCGGCCCCTGCTTCATATCTGCAATACCTCTGGAGTGATCAATTATCCCGAAGCTGCTTTTGATATGGTACGTTCCGGCATAGGATTATATGGATACGGAAACGAGAAAAACGAGGACCTCAAACTTAAGCCTATCGGAACCCTTAAAACCATCATCTCCCAAATACATTACCTAAAGGACGGCGAATCTGTAGGATACAACCGGGCATTTAAGGCAAAAGGACCAACAAAAACAGCCACCTTACCCTTAGGTCATGCAGACGGCATCAACAGGCAGTATGGAAACCAAAAAGCGGGAGTATATGTTAATGGAAAATATGCGCCTATTATAGGGAATGTTTGCATGGATATGCTCATGATCGATATCACAGGCATAGACTGCCGGGAAGGAGATGAAGTGATCGTATTTGGGGGACCTCAACCGGCTACCGAATTTGCAGCACAAGGAAATACTATTTCATATGAATTGATCACGGGGATCTCTCAAAGAGTAAAAAGGGTTCTTGTAACATCATCAGACACTTAAAACATTTTCATGGCTTTTTTCACAGATTTCAAAAAGTTTATTATGAAGGGCGACATTATCGCCCTGGCCACGGCCGTAGTCATAGGTGCCGCCTTTAATAAAATCGTGAGCTCTGTAGTCGCAGACATTATCATGCCACTCATTGGGGTACTTACCGGAGGAGCTGATTTCTCTCAACAATTCATCCCTCTGGACGGCAGAAATTACGAAACCCTGCAGGCTGCCCAGGAAGCAGAAGCAGCAGTCCTTACCTATGGTAATGTAATTCAGGCAATTATCTATTTTCTTATAGTTGCTTTTTTTATCTTTGTCGTCCTGAGGGCCTATGAAAAAACCAAGAAGAAAAAAGAAGCCCCGGTGGTAGCCGCTCCAAAAGGACCCAGTCAGGAACAATTGCTCACCGAGATAAGGGACGAACTAAGACGGCAGAACAACACCCAGATATGAGGAATATATATATTTATTATACCGCTTTTTTAGCACCGGCCGCTTTGCTGGCAGCGTTTTGGAACGTCCTCCCTTCGCAAGCAGGCTTGTTCCTGTTAGCCATTTATGTATTTGTATATCGCACCTGGCTCGATGGCACCCGGCTTAACGGAAAAGGACTTATTGAGAAAAAGGATATCTGGAAAGTCGCTGTCAATGGCTCCCGTGGAAAGTTTTTTAAAGAACTTTACCTTCAGAAATAATTGTACGCACGTAGTAACCGCTACACTATATATTTTAACCCTAAACCACGCCATGCAGGCGTGGTTCTTTTTTTTATACCTACCCCCCAAAACACTCCGTATATAACACTTTGTGCAAATTGGTTAAAAAGATTTCCTGAATGAACGATTTAACTAGCGGAAATTCCTTTAATTCACGGGAGTACAATACCTTTGCAGCCTGTTAGCAAAAAGCCGGATATAGCTCCAGCTCGGGTATTAACGATCGTAGTTAAATTCAAACTTCCTGCCATTGGAACACCATTGGAGGAATAAAATAACATATCAGTTATGAAAGTAGCAGTTGTGGGGGCCACCGGGATGGTAGGCCAGGTCATGCTAAAAGTATTGGCAGAAAGAAATTTTCCGGTCACAGAACTTCTTCCGGTAGCTTCGGAAAGATCGGTAGGAAAAAAAATAAACTTTAGGGACAGGGAGTTTCGGGTCATGAGCCTGCAGGAGGCTGTCGACAGTAAACCAGATATCGCTTTATTCTCGGCGGGAGGCGCGACTTCCCTCGAGTGGGCTCCAAAATTTGCGGCGGCCGGGATTACGGTTATCGACAACTCCTCTGCCTGGAGAATGGATCCAGACAAGAAGCTGGTAGTACCCGAGATCAATGCTTCTGAGATCACGGCTAATGATAAGATCATTGCCAATCCCAACTGCTCCACGATACAGATGGTAATGGCTCTTGCCCCCCTCCATGAAAGATATACCATTAAGAGAGTGGTAGTCTCCACCTACCAGTCCATAACCGGTACCGGTGTAAAAGCCGTGCAACAGCTGGAAAATGAATATAAGGGCCAACAAGGGGAAATGGCTTATCCCTATCCAATTCACCGCAACGCGATCCCGCATTGCGATGTTTTCGAGGAAAACGGTTATACGAAAGAAGAAATGAAACTGACTAACGAGACCAAAAAGATCCTTAAAGATGATTCTGTTGCGGTAACAGCTACTGCGATCAGGATTCCGGTTGTGGGAGGACACAGCGAATCTGTGAATGTGGCTTTTGAAAAAGATTTCGAGATTGGGGAAGTAAGACGGCTACTCAGTGATTTTCCGGGGATAACCGTACAGGACAACCTGGATGTCAACACCTATCCAATGCCGGTATACGCAGAAGGAAAGGATGATGTCTTCATAGGCAGGATACGGCGGGATAACTCCCAACCCAACAGCCTCAACATGTGGATCGTAGCTGACAACCTAAGAAAAGGGGCAGCTACTAATGCGGTACAGATCGCAGAATATTTGGTAGAGAACAAGATGGTATAAACTTTGATAATATATTAAAGGAAAAAATCGAACTTGGAAATACAAGCTCGTTTTTTACCTTTGGACCCACGTGAAAAAAACAGGAACCTATATAAACATTTTCTTAAGCATTCTAATGCTGGCAGCAAGTATGCTGCCGGCATTACATGCCTATGAACACTTCTCCTCCGATTCAGGGGAAGATTTTGTTCAGTCAGAACTACAAGAAAATTTTTCCGGGCCCGGAGTGGACTGTGATCTATGTGATTTTAATTTTTCCTCAACAGATGAACCTCCGGTATTTTCCTATACCTTAAACCTCAGCAGCGCATACCGCGTACAAGATGTTTCCATTGCGGAAACCGTTGATCTTTACCCGCCAACTTTATTCTCGTTAAGAGCACCACCGGTAACTATTGCTTAAACCACACTTAAAAAGAGACCATTTTTCTTTAAAAGTGAATCCTTTTTACCTTTTAAGCTATTGTTAATCAAGTGAATGTTCCCAATGAGACAGACAGGTTTATTCTTCCTTTTGCTTCTTCCTTTCCTGGCCACTTCCCAGTCCATTATACTGGAAGGCAGGGTTACCGATGAGGATATGGAGCCTTTGGAACATGCCCATGTACATGTGGGGAATTTCTTCACTACCACCAATGATACCGGCAGTTATCATTTGGGGCATCTTCAGCAGGAGACTTACCATGTGAGTATCACCTACCTTGGTTTTGAAAGTATAGACACGATAATTACTTTAAAAGAGGATACGGTTCTAAATTTTATTTTGAGAGAGGATACGGCAGCCCTGGAGGAAGTGATCCTAAGCGGACTTACTCAAAGAAGGCAATCTGTTAATAAAGAAAGTGTGAGCCGGGAATATCTCCAGGACCAGTTTTCGGGTTCGCTGGCCAAAACGCTGGAACGCCTCCCGGGGGTCAACTCGGTAGAAATAGGGGCAGGAACTTCCAAACCTATTATTAGAGGTCTGGGTTTCAACCGCATAGCCGTAAGCGAGAACGGCATCAAACAGGAGGGCCAGCAATGGGGGGCCGATCACGGGCTGGAAATAGATGCCCTTAACGTTGAGAACATCGAAGTACTCAAAGGAGTGGGGGCTATTGAACACGGCAGTGATGCCATAGGCGGGGTGATTAGGATCATCAATGACAAGGTGCCGGAAAAGGGGTTTTCCGGGGAATTTATTACCCTTGCACAAAGCGTAAACAACAGGCTCACCGCTGCGACCAATCTCGCTTTCCGCGAGAATAAATTCTTTTACAAGATCAAAGCTGCGGCCAGTGAATTTGGAGATTATTCAGTACCTACAGATAACATCGTGTATCTTACACAGAACATCCCTATCTATAACGAACGAATGAAAAACACCGCCGGAAAAGAAGTGGATCTTTACGGCCAAATAGGTTATTTTGGTGCGCATTACAAAGGCACATTAAGCCTTAGTAATGTTTACTTCAAATCGGGATTTTTCCCGGGAGCTCATGGGATCCCCTCTACCAGAAGGGTACAGGATGACGGGGACAGCCGAAATATTGACTTTCCATTCCAGAGAGTGACCCATTCAAAGATCATAAGCAAAAACGAATGGTTTTACCACAAATATGCGTTTGAATTGCTTCTCGGTTTTCAGAACAATCACAGGCAGGAGTGGAGCCTCTTCCATACTCATTACAGCGGGCAGGAGCCTCCCGAAAAAGACCCAGACCTCGAACTGGATTTCAACCTCAACACGTTTGATGTGCAGGCGAAGGTTAGCAAGGAATTTTCAAACCGGCACACAAGCACTCTCGGAATTCAGAGCCAGATCCAGGACAACTCCATTGGGGGCTATAACTTTTTGCTGCCTGAATACTTTAGAACCAACACAGGTCTCTATCTCACCCATGAATTCCAGGCCACAGAGAATATTAACCTAAGCCTTGGAACGAGGTTTGACTATAGCCGGATATCTATTGAGGAACATTACGACGATCTGTTATACCAACACCTTATTAAAAGAGGACGCCCCGAAGCTGAGGCTTCACAATATGCTACACGAAGCCCGGCAATAGAAAGGGAGTTTTCCAATTTCAATATTATGGGGGGATTCCTATATAACATCGATCAAAACTGGGATTTTTCAATCAATACCGGTACCAGTTTTCGATTGCCAACAGCTATTGAGCTCGGAGCTAACGGAATCCATCATGGTTCCTTTAGACACGAACGCGGAGACGCCAATCTTGATCCTGAAAAAGGTTATGTTTTTGATACCAATTTAAATTACAAAAAGAACAGTTTCAGAGCTTCTCTCAGTCCGTACCTATACTACTTTGATAATTACATATTCTTAAACCCGAGTGGCATCTTCTCGATCTTACCTCATTCGGGGCAGATCTATCAATTCACTCAAAGTGAAGCCCTGCTTACCGGAGTCGAACTGGAACTGGAAAGGACAGTTTTCGAAAAATTACATACCGAGTTAACATTAGAATATCTCTATAATAGCCAGGTAACTTCAGATAAATCGCAAAATTATCCTCTTCCCTTTACCCCACCGGTGAATGGGTTTGCCGAAGTAAGCTATTCCCTGGCAGAAAATTCAGAAACAATAAATAATACTGAAATTTTCGCAAATACCTCCTTTGCCCTGGAGCAGGACAGGATCGCCCAGATGGAGGAGATCACCCCCGGTTACCAGATTTTTGGAGGAGGAATCAGGACGAGCCTTCAAAGGGGGAGTTTCAAAGCAGATGTGAACCTGCAGGTAACCAATCTGTTCAATACAAAATATTTTAACCACACCAATTTCTACAGGGCACTGGAAATCCCCGAAATGGGAAGAAATATTCAATTAATGATTAGAATACCCCTTTAATGGAAATGTGTAGTCAGGGAAAACATATAGGTCTTTTGTTGCTTGCCGGATTTCTTTTTCCGCAGGCCGCTAATGCCCTGCATTATTTTCTGCTGCCTCATACCCTGGAAACCACCAATTCCAAGACTTTTAGTTTTGTGAACCCGGGGGGCTATGAATACCATTACTGTGACTATCATCTCACCGGAACCGATTTTGCAGTTATAAAAGAAGAGCAATCGCCAGACAATTACGTTGCGGGATATGCGTTAAAGCAAAAAGAGGAATATACCTCTGTTTATATATCCCGGATTTATTACAACTATAAATTACGAGGTCCCCCCGCCCATATTTTTTTTTCCAACATAAAAAGTAACCCAAACAGATAATAAAATTCAAAATACACAAAAAATGAAAACTCTATTAAGAACATTTCTTCCATTATTCCTGGCCGTACTTGTATTCACCTCCTGCAGTGATGATGATACAGTCATAGACACAGAAAAACCTGTAATCGCGGTGCATGAACCTCACGCAGAGGACGGATTCGCTCCCGGGAGTGAATTACATATTGAGGCAACCTTTACAGATAATGTAGAACTGGCTTCGTACAAAATTGAGATCCACGACGACCTGGATGAGCACACCCATGCGATCACTAAAAGCTCACATGACCTAAACCCATGGAGCTGGGAGAAGGACTTTACCATTCCTGCAGGGAATACCTCCTTCGAAGCTGTTCACCACATTGATATTCCTACCGAATTCAATGAGAAGCCCATAAGTGAGGGAGCCTATCATGTGGGAATATATGTGACTGATACTTCAGGAAACCAACAGGAGTATTTTGTGGAGATCCATATTGAAACAGCAACAGAAGAACACACTCATTAATTCCACAAAATTTTCATTATTAGGAATAAAGGCTGCTCTAAATACGCAGCCTTTATTTTTTCCATTATGCTAATCCCTAAAATTGGTTACATTTGACATTATCCCTAAAATAAATTATAAATGAAAAAAGTAATTATGGGCATTTTCGCAGCAGGGGCTTTATCTTCCTGTGGCAGCGAGATCTCAAAACAACAGACTGCCTTGAATTATCCAGAAACAAAAAAAGGAAAGGCGATAACCCATTACTTTGGCACCAAAGTAATGGATCCTTACCGCTGGCTGGAAGACGATCGCAGTGGGGAAACCAAGGAATGGATAAAAAACCAGAATAGCCTAACATTAAGGTATCTTGA
>JBEPWW010000020.1:0-15307 GCA_041642215.1 Salinimicrobium sp.
TCCTAAAGGGTCACCGGGTGCACCAATTCCAAGTATATCCTCAGAAAGACGCATAACTTCTCCCCAGGGAATATCCAGTCTGCCAAATTGTTCCTGTACCATCCGGGCCACTTCGCCCAAAATAATTGCACCAGCTTCCGGATCAGCCAGGCCATTTGGAGTAGTGATTGGCTGATCTGGATTCCAGAGCTCTGCGAAATTGCAGAAATCCTTAGGACTCCATTTGCAGCTGTGATCGGCCCAAAAAGCGAACAGGACGGCGCCTCTGCTATCGGGATTTGCATGACGATCCCAGTCCGCTAAAACCTTAGCGGCAGCCCTTGTAAGGGAATCACCTGATGCCCTGGCGGCAGGCAATAAGTCGTCAAATACCTGATCGGCCAAAAGCATACGGCTAGAATAACGTATTTCCAGTAGGTCCTGAAAGCTTATCGATTCGTCTGACTGAAGCATTTCAAGTCCTCTCTGTTCACGTGGAAGAAGCCATTCAGGAGCGAGATATGCCGGATAATCTTCTGGTTTTAATACAGAGGGAAGTGTTGCGAACCAGGGAGGGCTATTGGAGTTTTGAACGAATCCACTTGCAGGGTCGAGCAGGCTAGGCAAGTCTTCGAAATCATGAATTTCATTCCACAGTGTGCTCGAAGTATCACCTGCTACCGTTTGTTGCCAAAGCTTATAATCACCATTAGGTCGTTTTGGTATCTGTCCATTGAATAAATAATAAATATGTCCATCACGATCTGCATATGTTGTGGTAAACATAGGAATCTGAAGTTGGCTGAGCGCATTCTGGAACTGTTCAAAATTCTTTGCGCTTCCCATGTCCCAATATTGCTGGAGCGTTTGGGTTTGATCAAGCATGGGAGTACGTATGGCTATGGCTGAACTATCTGTGGATTGAATAACAGGACCGTGTATGGAACGTTTGATCTTCAGGGTGTCATTAACAATGGAGCCGTCTTCACGAAGCAGCTTGATGATCTTGGTTTTTTCTTCAAAGGCTAAAGTTTCGCCATCAAATCGATAGCCGTTGGATTGCACTTTTAGAAGATACGTGTCGAGAATATCAGCGGTGTTTACTGTATGAGACCATCCCAACTGTTCATTAAAACCAATTATGATCAGTGGCGTACCTATAAGGGTAGCACCATAAAGATCAAAATCGGGACCGATTAAATGTGCCTCGTAGAATCGCATAAAAGGAAGATTCAGGGGGAGATGTGGATTCTGAAGCAGCATTGCATTTCCACTTTGAGATCTTGAAGGCCCTATGGCAATTGTATTAGAACCGGGCTGAGTACTAAAAGGAAGCCCGTTCAAACCAACTAGTGGTCGCGAATTTCCTGTTAAAGAAGCAAAAGTAAAAAACAAGCGTTGGCTGTGCCTGATCAAATCCTCCGCTTCAACCGGCAAAACTACTTTTACATCCTCGTTAATTTCTTGCGGATATTTGGTCGCATACGCATTCATACCATCTGCAAAAGCCTCAAGGTACTTCATAAATTCAGGAGATTGTTCCGCCATGACAACAGCAGCAGCTTCCGGAATACCCACACGATGTAATAAAAGGTCTGATGCTAAATATTTTTCACCCCAGAATTCAGCGCCCCGACCCCGGGCAAGGCCGTAAAGCTTCAGTATTTCATTGGAATAGCTTTTCATCTGGGCCCAGCCGAATCCATAGCCAATTGCCGGGGAGGATCCAGCATAAATATGAGGCACATTCCAGGAGTCCCAGAGTATTTCAGACTGCTGCAGAATATCCTGTTCCGGAATAGGTTGCAATTTGCTTTTGCAGGATACCAGTAAGAGCGCTGCCAATAAAAAAGAAAGAAGAATGTGCTTTGTCATTTTTTAACTATTTAGTTCCGGGCAATCAAAGTAAAATCAACGAGTTACCTATCAGAAATTATAGAAACAAGCTGATTCACTTTAAAGTTAGAGAAAAAAAATAGAACAGCAGGGACCAAATCAGAAGAGCGAAAAAATCCAGAATTTTTCCTGTACAAGGTAGAATATTTGGTTAATCCACAACATTTGGCCGTTATCCTTAATCCTTTCCTCCTTCGTTTCATTAAAAGAACCTCTCAAATCCAAAGGTAAAAAGGAAAATAACTTTAGCTGTCCATACATTTACCATATAGAACAAGAAATAAAAAAAGCGCAACTGCCTGAAATGAAGCGGAGTCCCGGCTTCTTTATCTGTAGCCCCACCCCGATAGCTATCGGGGCAGGCTCTAGGCTCCCTTCGACTTCGCCTGAAAACGGCTCCACTCAGGACAGGCTTCTCATCCAGATGTGCAGAAACAAAAAAACCCCGCCAAAGGCGAGGTTATTTAGGTGGTCCCACCTGGGCTCGAACCAGGGACCCCTTGATTATGAGTCAAGTGCTCTAACCAGCTGAGCTATAGGACCGGCATCAACCAATCAATATCGGCTGAAACAGGGCGCAAATTTAGATAATTCTATTTTACGCAGCAAACATTTCAAAAAGATATTTTTCACTGCTCATCCCAGATCTCATCCCCTTCCGGCCATGACCCGGGTGCATCTTCGATCTCCTGGCACAGCTCCACCAGTACGCCGTTGGCCGATTTGGGGTGCAGAAAAGCCACCAGTTTATTATCTGCCCCCTTCTTAGGCTCCTCATTCAACAGCACATAGCCTTCTCCCTTCAGGCGTTCCATCTCGGCTATGATATCATTGACGGCAAAGGCGATATGGTGGATCCCCTCCCCTTTCTTCTCCAGGAATTTCGCGATGGGACTGTCGTCCCGGGTGGCGCCAAGGAGTTCGATCTTGCTCTGCCCCACCTCGTAAAAAGCGGTTTCCACTCCTTCACTCTCCACTTTTTCGGTCTTATAACATTCGGTTTTCAGCAGGGTCTTATAGATCTTCCCTGCCTGTTCCAGGTCCTTTACGGCAATGCCTATATGTTCTATCTTGTTCACGGTTTTCGGTTTTTCGGTTCTCAGTTATCAGTTGTGGGTTCTCAGTTATCGGTTATTGCTGTTATTTTAAAGTAACTTTAGCTATGGGCTATTATCCATTGTTTCTAAAAACAGCCAAAGGCTAACAGATAATAGCCAATAGCTATCCTCAGACGAATTTAAGAATAATCAAACTTAAAAATGCTATTTTTGCAGTATGGAAACGAACAGACAGAAAAAAATTGGAGGATTGATACAGAAGGATCTTGCTGATATCCTCCAGTCCCATTTACGGGATGCGGGGGTGACAGGAATATTGATATCAGTTTCTAAGGTAAAGGTGACCAGTGACCTTTCCCAGGCAAAGGCTTATTTGAGCATTTTCCCGGCTAAGAACGCCAAAGAGATCCTGGGGGAACTCAATACCCTTAAATCAAGGATCAAGCACGAACTTGCACAGCGCACGAGGAACCAGCTGCGCAGAATGCCCAACCTGGAATTCTATATAGATGATTCCCTGGATTATATTGAGAACATCGAGAAATCCATGAAAGGAGAGGACAATCCCATAGATCAACCGGATCTTCTTTTCCGAAGGAAAAAGTCTTGATCTGTGAATTTCCCCTTTTACATCGCCAGGCGGTATCTTTTTTCGAAAAGCAGCAGCAATGCGATCAATATCATTACGATAATCGCGGCGATAGGGGTGTTTGCAGGAGCCTTCTCCCTGTTTATCGTGCTTTCGGGCTTCTCGGGCCTAAAAGATTTCAGCCTTTCTTTTACCAACCAGGCAGATCCCGATCTTAAGGTCCTGCCCGCCACCGGAAAGACCTTTTCCTTTTCTCCGGAAGAAAAGGAACAGCTCAAAAATATCGAGGGGATCACGGTCTTTTCTGAAGTCATTGAAGAAAGGTCCTTTCTGGATTACCGCTCCAAGAACAAGACCGCCTATATAAAAGGGGTGGATGAAAATTTCCTGAAGGTCAACAAGATCGACAGCGCCCTGGTAGCGGGAGCCTGGTTTGTGGAGAATGAGAACCAGGTGGTCATAGGCAACGCGATCTCCAGGGATCTTTCCCTGGGGCCCTTCGATTACCGAAACCTCCTGGAGATCCTCGTCCCAAAACCGGGAACGGGCCAGATTACCAGCCCTACCGATGCCTTTAATTCTGAGAACGTGATCGTCTCGGGCATCTACAGCATCAATGAGGAGCTGGATGATAAATATGTCTTTGCTTCCCTTTCTTTCGCCCGTGAGCTCCTTGGCCTGCAGCCAGGGGAGATCACAGCCCTGGAATTAAAACTCGCTCCCAAAGCAAACGCTTCCCGGGTACGGGAACAGGTGAAGGCGCTAATGGATTCTCCGGTACAAGTAAAGGACAGGGCCCAGCTTAATGATGCCCTTTACAAGATGCTCAACACCGAAAACCTTGCGGTGTACCTCATTTTCACTTTGGTCCTCATTATCGCCCTTTTCAATGTGGTAGGTTCTATCATCATGGTGATCCTGGACAAAAGGGAAAATATCAAAACCCTGTATAACCTGGGTGCTACCCCGGTACAGATACGCAACATCTTTTTCGCACAGGGGGTTTTCATGACCCTGCTGGGTGGCAGCCTGGGATTGCTGGTGGCGATTTTGGTGGTGTTCCTGCAGCTGGAATATGACCTCGTCATGATCACCCCTTCTTTGCCTTATCCTGTCGCCATTACGGGACAAAATATCCTGGTGGTGCTCCTAACTATTGGTGCACTGGGAAGTATCGCCTCCTGGATCGCAGCCAGCAGAAGTAAAAAAGCGCTTGTTTAGATAGACGGTAGACGGTAGAAAAATAAAATTTCCCCGATAAACATTCAGGATCGTATTGGTCCTATTTCCATTCAATTATTAACCATCCCGGGTTTCACGCAAATTGTGAAAATTCCCCCGGACTACGCTGTCACCTATTGTGAACCCGGTTTTCGAATCCATCCGTCGGTGTCAAATCCTCGCTATTTATACCTTCCTTGAAATGTCAATTTTTTCTACACGAACTCGTAACCGGCAAATTCCTTCGCTACCTCGTCAAATGCCTCGAAAACATTGGCTGCATCATCACTGGTGACCATTTTCTGACGGTATTCCTTGAAGTGCGGAATGCCCTTGAAATAGTTCGTATAGTGCCTCCTGGTCTCAAAGACCCCGAGCTTTTCCCCTTTCCAGTCGATCGCCATTTGCAGGTGCCTGCGCGCGGCATCCAGACGTTCCTCAAGGCTTGGCGGAGCCAGGTGCTCCCCGGTCTCGAAGTAATGTTTCACCTCCCTGAAGAACCAGGGATATCCAATACTCGCACGGCCTATCATGGCGCCGTCCAGTCCAAATTTATCACGCATTTCCATGGCCCGTTCGGGAGAATCCACATCGCCGTTCCCAAAGACGGGAATATGCATGCGCGGGTTATTCTTTACTTCGGCAATGGGTGCCCAGTTGGCTTCCCCTTTGTACATCTGTACGCGGGTACGGCCGTGGATGGAAATAGCGGCAGCTCCCACATCCTGCAGCCTTTCAGCTACTTCCACGATCTTAATGGAATCGGTGTCCCAGCCCAGCCGGGTCTTAACCGTTACCGGCAGTTTGGTATGTTTTACCATGGCTTCGGTCAGGGAGACCATCAACGGGATATCCTTCAGGATGCCCGCTCCGGCTCCTTTGGAAACCACTTTTTTAACCGGACAACCAAAATTGATATCGATGATATCAGGACCCGATTTCTCCACGATCTCTACCGACTGCAGCATGGACTCCAGGTTGGCCCCGAATATCTGTATGCCCACAGGCCGTTCCTTTTCGTATATATCGAGCTTCATGACGCTCTTTGCAGCGTCCCTGATAAGACCTTCCGAAGAAATGAATTCGGTGTACACAACATCTGCTCCCTGTTCCTTGCACAGGGCGCGAAATGGCGGATCGCTCACATCTTCCATTGGTGCTAATAACAATGGAAATTCTCCTACATCTATGTTTCCTATTTTTGCCAAATCAATTGTTTTTGAGGATGCAAAATTACTAAAAATTCTTTGGGTTTAGAAAGGTGAAAACCAGACATTAAACTTTAGTCTGGAGACGGTATAAAAATGTTTTTCTGGAATTGGTATCCCTGGAACTTAAACAGGTAATCCTGTAAAGGTTTCTCGCAAAGACCTCAGAATTTTTCCGCCTCCCTTTAGGGAAGGGGCAAAACGGAAAAATTTGAACTCACTTTTTATTTCTCGCAAAGACCGCAAAGGTTTTCCGCAAAGATCGCAGAATTTTTCCGGCTCCATTTAAGGCCGGGGCAAAACGGAAAAACTGCAGCAGACCCATTTTCAGAAATTTAAAATTTGGAACCTGAAATTAGGATTTAACAAATCCCACTCAATACTCCATACTACTAAAGTCGTTCCCGCTCTGCTGCTTCAATGGCTCTTTGATTGTCGCTTAGCCTGAAGTTTCCGAAGTTATATTTAAAGCCAACTCTCACGAACCTGCTTTCGGGCTGGGCGTAAAAGCCGTTGTCCTGGTTCAGGTAATTGCTCCTCAACCAGGTGTTGGTCTCATCCAGCACATCTTCCAGGTTAAGGCTTAGCTCGGCACGCTTGTCCCAAAAGGTCTTGCGAAGGCCAAGGGTAAGGGTGGTCATGGGCTCAAAGGTATAGGACCCGGTTATCCAGTCTGACACATAGGTGAACTGAAGTTCCCCTGTAAACGTGCCGTCTTTGGACAGGACAAAGCTGTTGTAGACGGTCCCGAAAAATCCGTCTATCTCGTTGGTTACTTTGGCATTGTCACTTTCCAGGGCCAGGAATGTCTGTTCATCATGAAACACAGACATGTACGCATAAGCGTACCACCAGTTGGTAACAGACCGCCCGTGGCTTACGTCCAGCCCGTAGGAGATGCTCTCCAGCAGGTTTACACTTACAGACCTGAGGGTCCTTCTCTGGTTATCCTGAAAGCTCAGCACCTGTGTGGAAGGACCATGATCCCTGTAGTAAATATCAAAGAAATACGCGCTTTTGAAGCTGTAGTTCAGGTTGAAATTATTGCTAATGGCTGCCCGCAAATTCGGATTTCCGGCGTTGTAGTTGTGCTCATTGAGAAAATACCTGAAAGGGTTCAGGCTCTCATATCGCGGCCGTTGTATCCTCCGGCTGTAATCGAAAGTAAGGCTGTGATTTGCCGATAGGCTACGCATGAGATAAAAGGTTGGGAATAGTTCAAAATATTCCCGGCTGTCTACCTGTTCCATGGAACGGGAATCCCCTTCCCGGTTAGTTAGTTCCCCTCTTAACCCTGCTTTGGCACTCCAGTTTTCCCAGTCCCTGGCCACACTCGTATAGGCGGCATAGATCTTTTCATCATACAGAAAATTATCAGACAGCGCCTGGTTATACTCCGCTCCCCCGTTGTTGCCGTCATAGAAATCAATACCGCTCTCTGAATCGATGACCGAAGCTTTTACCCCGGCCTCAAAGGCAGTACTGCCAATGGGGCTCATATAGTCAACCTGCCCGGTGAAAATGTTTATCTGCTGGGCTGCCTCTGTGAAAAACCGGTTGGAATCTGTTAGCGCACCGGAGTTGAAATATGAGGTGGCCACATCCTGTCCCCTTTCCTGGTCGTAGCGGGTGAAATGGGTTTTTGCTGAAAGCTGCGCCCCTTCTTTCTCTAAACTGCGCCTGTACTCCAGGTCCAGGGCGATATTGGACATATCCTCTTCAAGGCTGCTGTTGGTATTGAAGGCATCGGCATTGAGATCTGCAGGGTTTGAGATATCTGTCCGCACCCGGTTCCTGAAGGTCTTATCGGGGGAAACAGTGAGCCCGGAAGTAAACCTGAGGCTGTTGCGCTCATTCAGGTCATAATCCATCATCAGGTTGGCGTTATGGGCCCTGGAGCGGGTGGTGCGTTCAAAATCGGTGTCCCAGCGCGAGGCAAGGCTACCGTCATTATTGCGGAAGTTTATATAGCTATCGTCCTGCTTGAACTCCTTTCGCGGATTAAAACTGTAATTCGCAAACAGGTTCAGTTTTTCGGTCTTATAGTAGTGGCTGGTCCCGAAAGTATATTTCGGAAAAACGGCCTGTGTCCAGGCTGCGTTAAGGCTTCCTTTGTACCCAAGGGAAATGGCTTTGGAGGTGATGATGTTCAGTATCGACCCGCCTTCGGCATCATACCTGGCAGGAGGATTAGTGATCACTTCCACAGATTTAATGTTTTCTGCCGAATAGTTTTCGAGCAGCATTTGCAGTTCTGAAGCAGAAAGCTGCACCCGCCGGTCATTGATATAGACTTCTACGGGCTGGTTTCGTACCTGCAGGCTATTGTTGGCCATGATCACTCCCGGAGTCTTCTTAAGGATATCCCAGGAATTGCCACTGGAAAGTGTGGTATTCTCCACATTAAAGACCAGCCGATC
Organism: Salinimicrobium sp.; assembly: GCA_041642215.1. Taxonomy (GTDB): domain Bacteria; phylum Bacteroidota; class Bacteroidia; order Flavobacteriales; family Flavobacteriaceae; genus Salinimicrobium. The sequence goes on from JBEPWW010000020.1 coordinate 8,372, forward strand.
CACCAGCCGGTCCACAGAAGGGTTTTTATAGTTGATGGAAACTTCATCCAGGTTTGCTGTTGTTTCCTTCAGGGCGATTGGAGCAAGATTTTGATCCCCGTCCACTTTAAGAGCGCTCACATGCTCCTCGAAACCCACGAAACTTATCTTTAGCAGATAATCATCGGCGGCGATACGGTCAAAATTGAAGATCCCTTCTTCTGAAGTTACCGCACCCCGATAAACCGTGGTGGAGTCTTCAGCATTCAGAAGGATCACATTGGCATAGGCCACCGGCCTGGCAGTCGTATCAACGATCTTACCTTCCAGGGTATGTTGTGCAAAAGAGTGAAAAGAAAAGAACAGGAATAAAACAAGAAGTGGGGGGGAATAGTTTTTGATCATGTATTAATTTGCTTGGTTAGTGGCCTATAATAGGAACAAAGTCAAACAAATATAGTATTTCTCAAAAGATGCGAAAATAAATTTTCCCTGTCCCGAACGATCTTTCCTCCCGAACAGAGGAGAAAAAAGGGCAATTAAACAGGAACTGATTTTAAGCTTATTTTTGCGAACGGCTGCTGCTGCTGGATACAGCAGAAATCGCGTCATACAATACCTGCTGGATCTCTGTACGGGTATTCAGCCGGTATAACCTGGAATTTTCACGGCTGGGGGAAACCCGGTTGGACAGAAAGATGTATAAGAGGTCCTCTTCGGGATCCATCCATACCATGGTGCCCGTAAAACCGGTATGCCCAAAACTGCTTTTTGAAGCATCTTTCGCGGTATTACTGCTTTTGCCCCGGTATTCCAGAAAAGGCTTGTCAAATCCCAGGGCCCTTCTGTTATCATTCTCGGGAAACTGCACCCGGGTGAATTCCTTCAGGGTCTCCTCTTTAAAATAGGTTTTGCCGCCATAGGTGCCCATATTCAGGTACAGCTGCATGATTTTGGCCAGATCGTTCGCATTGGAAAACAGGCCTGCATGCCCCGATACTCCGCCCATCATGATCGCGCCTTCGTCATGCACCCTCCCGTGTATGGTCTCCCGCCGGAAAAAAAAATCGTTCTCTGTGGGAACGATCTCTTCCCCCGGGTATTTCTCATGAGGATTGTAGGTTAGCGTGGTCGCCCCCAAAGGCCTGTAAAAATGATCCTGCAGATAGGTCGCAAAATATTCCCCTGTGATGTTCTCTACCACAGTAGGCCCCAGGATAAAGAAAAAGTCAGAATACACATATTCCTTTTTCTCCTGCAGCGGTGATTTCCTGATGGCTTTTCGTATCCTTTTTGGATAATTCCTGTGCAGGTACATGCCTTCTGTCAACTTAATGGGGTACCGGCGGGAGGAATCTTTTTTTATGGTGAACCATTTATAACTCCCGTTCCGGCGCAGCGTATTCTTCCAGAAAGGCTCCCAGGCCTGCAGCCTTCCCTGGTGAGCAAGGATTTCGCGGTAAGGGATATCGGCCTTGTTGGACCTTTTGAAACGCGGCAGGTGATCTGCCAGGGTTTGATCCAGACCGAATTGATTCTCCTCATAAAGCTTCATCAGGGCCGGGGTCACCGAGGTGATCTTGGTGACAGAGGCCAGGTCATACAGGTCATCCCTGTCTACCTTAATAGTATCATGATATACATGTTCTCCATATGCCTTATAAAAGACAACCTTCTGGTCACGGGCTACCAGGACCTGCCCCCCGGGAATTGCCTTTGTTTCTATGGCCTGCGCCATCAAAGAGTCTATGCCCCGGACAAGGGTTTTGGAATCCATGCCCGCAGCCTCGGGAACCGTATAGCTCAACCTGATCCCTCCTTTGGTTTCCAGGCCTTCCCCCGCACTAAATTTCTTCCCGATGCTAACCGGCAGCTTTCCATTGGCACCTATTCCTCCAAAGATCAGCTGGGCGGCCGCTTGCTGGGTCAGCTCACTGTCCTGATAGGTGAGGATCAGCCCTGCCGAATTCTCCACGCCTTTGATCTTATCCAGCACATAAGGATTCTTGAAAATAGAAAGGATCACGTTGCCTTCTCCGGAAAGTGCGGTGATAAAATGTTGTACCGCAGAGGAAAATTTCAGCTCGTTTCGAGGAAACCTGCTCTCATCATGCACCCCGGCAATGATCAGGTCATAATCGTTCAGGGATTCGGTAAGCTTGTGAATGTCTGCCGGGCCGGCATCTTTCTGTAGCTGAAAATGGGTCACATCTGAGTACAGGCCGAGGGTTTTTTGAAATTCAGTTCGTTTTCCCGCGCCAATAGAAACAGAAGCGATCTTTCTCTCACCCAGTTCCTGCAGCGGCAACAGATCCTCTTCATTCCGCAATACCGTCAGCGAAGCTTCCACCAGCTTCCGGTTTAGGTATTCGGCCTTTGGGGTATTCAGGTCTTCGACAATATTCTTTGTGGAAGAAGCTTCATAATTATGAAGCCCCACCCAGTATTTAACAGCAAGGATCTTCCTGACCTTTTCATCGATCTCCTCCTGGGAAATGAGCCCCTCGTCGATCGCTTTTCTTATTTCTGAAATGGCTTTGGGGACATCTTCAGTAAATTCCAGGAGGTCATTGCCTGCCAGGATCGCGTCCCTGTCTACTACCCCCGGGGTATTCCCCGCTGTCACTCCTTTCATGTTCATGGCATCGGTCACGATAAGGCCTTCAAAGTTGAGCTTATCCTTTAACAATCCGGTGATGATCGGTTTTGAAAGCGTCGAGGCCACCCCCGTAGAATCCAGTGCCGGTATATTTAAATGAGCTACCATGATCCCGCCCACGCCAGCTTCCACGATCTTCCTGAAAGGATACAGCTCGAGGGAATCCAGCCTCGCCAGGCTGTGATTGATCTGCGGCAGGGCATAATGGGAGTCGGTGTCGGTGTCCCCGTGGCCCGGGAAATGTTTGGCCGTGGTAAGCACCGCGTTGTTTTCCATTCCTTTCATATAGGCAATGGATTTATCGGCCACACGAATTTTATCTTCCCCAAACGACCTGAAATTGATCACCGGGTTTGCCGGATTGTTGTTCACATCCACCACGGGCGCAAAATTAGAATGCAGGCCCACCCGCTTGATCTGCCGGGCCACCTCTACCCCCATCTCATATAACAGGCTGTCATTGCTAACAGCTCCAAGGGCCATCTGGAATGGATAATTGATGGTCTTCTTAAGCCGCATGCCCAGTCCCCATTCGGCATCGATCGCCCCCAGCAGGGGTACTTTTGAAGCCTCCTGATACGCGTTCATTAATTCTACCTGGCTCGCGGGATCCCCCTGAAAAAAGATAAGTCCGCCTATCTTGTGCTTACTGATCAATTCCAGGATCTCCTGTTTATGCTCCTTTCCTCTATTGGAATAAGCGGCTACCATGATAAGCTGCGCAATACGTTCATCTGGCGTTAAACGCTGCATCACAGAATCCACCCATTTGCTGTTGCGGTATTCCAGAAAGGCCGGGGGTTGTTGCGCTACGACCGGCAGGCAGGATAATAAAAAGGCCGGCAGAAGGAACAGGGTCAAGATCTTTTTCATTCCTAAAAATTATTTTAGTTTCCTCATTTTAATGGCTAAAGGGAAATTATTTCCATCCTTCATCACCCGGTTTCACAGGATCCATAAACAGATCGCTGCGGGCAAGCTGTACCACGTTTTGATCCTCCTGCCCCAGTATTCTCTTGGTACGCAGGTAACGATTGTAGTTGAATTCATCGAAATCGGGATCTGTGGTATCCACCGTACTTATATGGACTTTTCCCGAGGAATGAATGAACCGGTCATCCCCTATCCACATCCCCACGTGCACCACTCTTTCTGAAGTGGTATCGGTAGCCGGGGTTCCAAAGAACAACAGGTCCCCGGGGACCAGGTTTTCGAAACTTTGGGTGGAATCCACGACAGATCCTGTATGTACCTGTTGTGAAGCATCCCGCGGGATCACCATCCCGTTCATGAAAAAGATGGTCTTGGTAAAACCACTGCAATCCACTCCTTTAGGCGAGGTACCACCCCATAGATAAGGAAGGCCCATAAGGGATCTTGAAGTAGCTACCAGGTTCTCTCCCGACTGCTCCAGGGAATTTACCCATTCCCGATAAGGTTTGGCCTGGGACTTCGGGATATAGGCAGTGCGCCCGTCAGGATACTGCACTTCGTAAAAGTCGTTCTTTTCTCCTTTGACCACGAAAATATTTCCTGCAACCACATCTGATACTATGGCTGCCTCTGGACTGGCTTCTTCATGGGCGCTTCCAAAAGGCTGTAGAAAGATCACTTTTTCCGCTGCCCTCCATTGGGCGATCTCTTCTTCGGTGAAACGTTCGATCCCTCCTTTATCCACCCAGGAAAGATAATTATCGGGGGTTTGTACATAATACCAGTCCCCTTCCTGCTTATAGACCTTTACAGGAGTACCCAGGGTTGCCTGTGTGGCCAGTTCTGCGGAATGCGATGGATTGGAACGTATGTTCGCTACAGAAATATTGATCAGGGCCATATTCTTATCTTTCAGATCCTCTGAAGGAAGAAGGGAAATGCTGTCCCTATAGTCCAGCTGTGCTTCCCCCATTCTTGCTTTAAGGGCAGCAACCGCCTCGGGCAGGTTGGATTCGCCCTTTAAGATATAGGTGTCCCCTTTTCGGTGGCTTTCCACATCAAATAAAGCCACGCGCTTATCTGGCGCAAATTCTTTTTTGACCTCACTGATATAGCGGTCGGCTTCTTTGGGATCTTCGGATTCACCCTGATTACACGCCACCACGAACATTAGCAGGAGGCTTAAAAAACTGTACTGGGATATTTTATGCATATTGTTCATTCTTTACTATTTAGTTCCCGGGTTTTGTTTATAGACTTCCATTACTTTTCTTACGCTTTTGTATTCAGAAAGAAGGGTGGCAGCCATTTCCTGGGAAACATCCAGTTCCTCCATGATCATCAGCACCCCCCGGTTCACCAGTTTTTTATTGGATAACTGCATATCGACCATTTTATTACCTTTTACCCTCCCCAGCCTGATCATGACCGCAGTAGAGATCATATTCAGCACCAGTTTCTGGGCGGTCCCCGATTTCATCCGGGTACTACCGGTCACAAATTCCGGGCCCATTACCACTTCTATGGGGTATTTTACGGCTGCGGCCAGTGGAGTATCATAATTGTTCGTTATGCAGGCTGTCAACAGGCCGTTTTCTGCCGCGGTCTTTACACCGCCTATCACATAGGGTGTAGTTCCTGAGGCAGCGATACCAATAACCACATCATCCTTACCAATATGGTATTGCCGGAGGTCTTCCCACGCGCGGGTCTCGTCATCTTCGGCGTTCTCAACAGCCTTGCGCAGGGCTATATCCCCGCCGGCGATAAGACCTATCACCACATCATCGGGCACCCCGAAAGTAGGGGGACATTCTGAAGCATCCAGCACACCCAGCCTGCCGCTGGTTCCGGCGCCTATATAGAACAACCTTCCATTCTTCTCTTTGATACGGGAAACGGTTTCTTCCACCACTTTTTCGATCACCGGAAGTACTTTTTCTATGGCCACCGATACCTTTTTATCCTCCTCATTCATATGCCGCAACAGTTCTGCAGTACCCATCTTTTCGAGGTGGTCATACAGAGAAGGTTGTTCGGTTATTCTTTTGCTCATTTTCGCGGTCTCTTATTGATAAAATTAATGCTTTCTTTAAATATTCCTGATCTTATACCCCTTTGTGGCGAAGAACAGAATATACAGGTAACAGGGGATCAGGATCCAGTAAGCCTGTTGTGGATCGATCAGGTCTGCCAGGTAACCGTAGATAGGGGGAATGATCGCCCCGCCTGCAATGGCCATGATAAGGAAGGAGGACCCTATTTTGGTGAACCTACCCAGTCCTGCCAGGGCCATAGGCCAGATGGCAGGCCAAACCAGGGCGTTAGCCAGACCCAGTAAGGAAATGAAGAGGACAGATAGGGATCCTTCGGTATAAATAGCGGCAAGTCCGAAAACCAGCCCCAGGATAGCAGATACCTTTAGCGCATTCTCCTGTTTGATGTATTTTGGAATCGTAAAGATCCCGATGATATAACCCACGATCATAGCGCCCAGGGTTATACTGGTGAAAAATTTCGCATTTGCCAGGGAGATGCCCTGAGATTCATGCGCGTAATTTATGACGGTATCCCCGGCAATTACTTCCACTCCCACATAAAGGAACAGGGCCAGGGTCCCCAGGAACACATGGGGAAACTGGAAGATACTGGTCTTGTTCATATTGGTTTTTGCCAGCGTCTCGTCTTCGGCATCGGCATCGACTTCGGGGAGGCTTGAAAAATAGACGAGTACCCCCAGAAGGATCAGGACCCCCGTCATGACCAGATAAGGGTTTATCACCCGTTGTGCAAGGGCATCCAGGGCGGCCACTTTTTCTGCACCGCTAAGGGCATCGATGGTTTCCACAAGATTTTCCGAAGAACTAAAAAGAACCGCTCCCAGCACGATGGGGGCCAGGACTCCGGCTACCTTGTTGCTGATGCCCATGATACTGATCCTTTTCGCGGCACTTTCAATGGGTCCCAGAACGGTAACATATGGATTGGCGGCAGTTTGGAGGATTGCCAGGCCAGTTCCCTGCACGAAGAGCCCAAAAAGGAACATCCCGTAGGTCCTGGAATAGGCCGCAGGAATAAATAGCAGGGCTCCAACCGCCATGACCATCAACCCCAGCGACATGCCTTTTTTGTACCCGGTCTTTTCGAGTACACGGGCAGAAGGAATCGCCATGACCAGGTAGGAGATATAAAAGGCGGTAACTACCAGGTAGGACTGAAAGTTATTGAGTTCACAGGCAATTTTGAGATAGGGGATCAGGACCGAATTGAGCCAGGTCACAAATCCGAAGATAAAGAAAAGAGCACCTATGATTATGATGGACCGATTGGTACCTGAACGAGTGCCCGCTTGGGGCCGGGTTTTA
>JBEPWW010000021.1:0-15304 GCA_041642215.1 Salinimicrobium sp.
TACTCTCGGTGTCTTCATGTGGGGATTGAGCCTCGGTCCCATTATCTACCAGCCCGAATAAATGGCCGAATTCATGTTTAAGAGTTGTGCTTTCGATCTCGCTGGTGGAAATGGTCCCCGACTGGCTGGAAAAGTCTCGAATGGTCTTCTCATAAAGCACCATGGATGTGTTCTTATAAGCTGTACCCAGGATAAGTTTATCCTTTTCTTCGGAAGCGCTTTTGCCATCAACAAAGAGAATATATACCGCAAGGCGGTTCTCCTCATTAAACAGGCTGCGGGTTTTCTGCTCAATGTTTTTAATGTCTGTAATGCTGTAGGCCGTTTTTCCTGAAGCTTCTATGGCTTTTTTTGTGAGGCGTATACCATCCGGTTTGTGTATACGGGCCTGTAAAAACGACTCCAGGTTGTTAAGGGCAGTTGTGGTGGGCTCAAAGCCGTTCATATAAACCACTTCAACCTCCAGCGAGGTATAGGTTTCATCGCTTAAAAGATCGTTGGCAGATGCTCCAAGAGTGAGGTTATTGGAAGATCCTGTGCTGTTTTTGGAGGTATCGTCTGTACTGCAACCTGCCGCCATTAGCAGAAAAAACAGCGATAATACCTGAAAACTACTTTTAAAAAGATTCATACTGTAGAAATTACTTTTTGATAGTTAACCTGGCCAGATAATCATAATGTTCCCCTTCTTTCAGGAGATCACAGGCAAAGCCATTCTTGGCTGCTGCTAAATGTAAGGAATTAAAATCAAGATATAGCCAGTCAAAGCTTTGCGAAGTCTGGTTTTTGTAGCTCAGGCTGTATGTAAGCTCGCCGTAGTAACCTTCTGTTGGATCCACCCAGATCCCGCCGTCCTCGTCTGGGTCAAAAAGATAGCTGAGGTCTGAGGAGTCTATAAGGACCTGCCCCCCGGGTTCCAAAAGCTCCCTTAGCTTAGTGAAAAACTCATCGAGCTTCTTCATTTTACCTACAATGCCGGTTCCATTCATCAGGAGTAGAATGGTGTCGTATTTTCCACCAGAGAATGCTTCGAAACTTGTCTGGCGGGCGTCTTTTATTCCCCGCCGCTTACATACTTCAATAGCTCCGGGGGAGGTGTCGATAGCGGTAACTTCCATCTTCCTTTCCTCCTGGAGGTAAAGGGCATGACTGCCTGCCCCGCATCCAATATCCAATACCTTACCGCGACAGCTCTTAAGCGCAGTTTTTTCCAGGGGCGGCATTTCGTCATAATTTCTAAAAAGATACGGTACCGGGATTACATCATCATCAAAGTCGGGGGAATGGACCACGATCTCCTCTTCATCCTTATTGTCAAAGTAGGCCTTAATAGCCGCTCCAAATATATCCTGTTTGTTTTTGTCGTCGTCCACGTGATGTTCTTTTTTATCTTTGCAGTATGCAGGAAGAATTAGATGGGCTCCCGCAAAGGGCCAAAGATAAGCATAAGGAAAATAAGAAGTTTTTTTCAAAGCTTAAAAAGAAGCCACCCAGGGACCTGGATGTGCAGATGCATGAGATGCATGAAGAAGAATTTCAACGTACAGATTGTCTTAGCTGTGCCAACTGCTGTAAAACAACGGGGCCTTTGTTCACCAATAAGGACATCGAACGAATAGCCAGGCACCAAAAGATGAAGCCCCGGGATTTCATCGATCGGTATCTCTATATGGATGAGGATAGGGATTATGTTCTACAGGAGCTTCCATGTCCTTTTCTGGCACCAGATAATTATTGCTTAATCTATGAGGTAAGGCCTAAAGCCTGCAGTGAATTTCCACACACCAATCGAAAGGATTTCCAGAAGATATCCTACCTTACGATGAAGAACGTGGCCATTTGTCCCGCGGCATACAATATCGTTGAGGAGATGAAAAGGAGAATGAAAGGCTAAGGCTTAGGCGTTCATAACTTATACCTTCTCCTCAAACCTTATGCTTTCTTCCTACAAAGTAATAGATAATAGCACCAAAGAACGGGAAAAAGAGGATCACCAGGATCCAGATGATCTTGTTGATCCCTGGAAATTTGCTGGTAAGTACGTCAATTAATGCTATTACCGGGATGAGGACAATAAATATCCCAATAAGAATAATGAGTAAAATTTCTTCCATGACTTTAAAATAAGAAATCTTACCGGCCTAAGCCTTTTCTTTTGCTCTTTTTTAAGATTTAGAAGAGGGGGCTGCCTTTACTGTAAAAGTTTAAAACCGCCTGATATTAAAGGAATGCCATTAATAGATCAGGTACTTTTTCCTGGTCCCGGCAAATTTTTCCAGTCCGTCTTTCCAGGTTTCCCTGATCTCGGCTTCAGACAATCCGCTTTCAATTTGCTGCTGAAGCTTTTTGGTGCCGGCAAGATTGGTGAAAAAATTATTAAAGAATTCCGTTTTATCAGATGTATTTTGATAAGCCCCGATCAACCATTCCAGGTTGAGAGAATTTAGTCTTTTGTGATCAGATAGGTCTTTTCCGTAACAGGTCTTGTTTAGGTGTTTGGGGTTTTTAGCCCCTTCATTGGGTTTCGGGACGTAGCTGAAATCATAATGTTCCCGGTCCAGATATGGGGAGCCGAAGACCTGGAACTGCTTGTTTGTGCCGCGTCCTGCATTGATGTTCGTACCTTCAAAAAAGCAAAGGCTGGGGTACAGGTTTATCGCACGGGCATTCGGCAGATTGGGGGATGGTTTTACGGGGAGATCGTACTCCATTTCGTGGTTATAATTCTCCATAGGGATCACCTCAAGATCTGCCTGAATTCCATTCTTTAGCCATTTTTCTCCATTGATCATTTTCGCGTATTCCCCGATAGTGAGGCCGTGTACCACCGGGATGGGATGCATGCCCACAAAGCTGGTGTGTTCCATTTCCAGAACAGGCCCGTCAACATAATGGCCATTGGGATTCGGACGATCCAGCACGATCAATTGAATGTCGTTCTCTGCGCAGGCTTCCATCACGTAATGCAGAGTGGAAATGTACGTGTAAAAACGGGCTCCCACATCCTGGATGTCAAAGATCATCACCTCGATATTTTCCAATTGCTCAGGGGAAGGTTTCTTATTGGCGCCATACAGGGAAAGTACGGGCAGCCCTGTCCTGGGGTCTTTGCCGTCCTTTATGACCTCTCCGGCATCGGCAGTGCCTCTAAAACCGTGTTCAGGCGCAAAGACTTTTCGAATATCGATGCCCAGAGATACCAAAGTATCCACCAGGTGGGCCTGGTTCTGGTTGGAGGTTTGAAGAATACTGGTCTGGTTGCCTACAACCCCTGCCTTTTTATCTTTTAGAAGATGGAGATAGTCAGTGGTACGGGCGGCACCGATTACAATTGCCTCCGATTCCTGCAGTTGCTGCGGAATTTGCCCTTTTTCGGCAGTGATACCCTTTTGTTTTCCTGTTTCGTTTGCGCAGGAAACTGTAGTAAAAAGTACGAATAATAATGTACTTTTGAAAAATCTATTAATCATAAGCTACTCTTGAATCTGGAATTTTTTATTGCAAAACGTCTTATAGGTGCTAAAAAGCATAAAAGTAGCATATCGGCTCCAATAATAAAAATTGCGATTATTGCTATTGCGATCGGGGTGATCATGATGCTCATTGCATTTGCCACGGGAATCGGTCTGCAGGAAAAGATCAGGGAGAAAATGTCTGCATTTACAGGGCATATCACCATTTCGACCTATGACAATAACAATTCCCAGGTTTCTTTAAAACCCATTTCAAAAGACCAGGATTTCTATCCCGAGTTCAATTTGGTCGAGGGGGTGAGGCACATTCAGGCCACGGCTTATAAGGGAGGAGTGATTCGAACAGCCACAGATTTTGAAGGGATCATTGTAAAAGGTGTCGGAGGAGACTACGATTGGACCTATTTTGAAGATTTCCTGGTTACCGGGGAGCTTCCCAATTTTTCAGGAGACCTGCATGAGCAGGTGCTTATTTCAGAATATATCGCCAACAGGCTGGGGTTTGAAGTGGGGGATAAGGTGATCACCTATTTTTTAAGGGAAGAAAGACATAAAAGTCCGTTGCTGCGCGCTTTTGAGGTAAAAGGTATATACAATTCAGGTTTTCAGGAATTTGACGAGCTGTATATGCTGGCAGACATACGGCATATACAGCGGCTCAACAGGTGGGGTGAAGATGAGGTGGGTAATTTCGAGGTCTTTCTGAATGACTTTAGTAAACTGGATGAGAAAGGGGATGAGATCTATATAAATACCAGTTCCATGCTGGATACCCGTACCATAAGGCAAAAGTATTATTCCATTTTTGAATGGTTGTCTCTTTTCGATTTTAATATCGCCCTTATTATTGGGATTATGATCCTGGTAGCAGGGATCAACATGATCACCGCGCTTCTGGTCCTTATTTTAGAACGCACCCAAATGATCGGCATCCTCAAGGCCCTTGGTAGTAATGACTGGAGTATTCGCAAAATATTTCTATATAATGCCGGATATCTTATCCTGTTGGGACTGTTCTGGGGGAATCTAATAGGGCTGGGGCTTCTTTTTGCGCAAAAATACTTAAAGCTCATTCCGCTAAATCCTGAAACCTACTATGTGACCGAGGCGCCGGTACATATAGGGTGGGAATATATCCTGGCCGTGAATCTGGGAACTTTGCTGCTTTGTATGCTTATGCTACTGTTGCCGTCCTACATCATCACGAAGATCTCCCCTGTGAAGGCAATGAAATTCAATTAAGGCGGGCGATCTGGCTGGCTTTAGGGCGGGTATTTAAAAATATGCTTTTTTTCATACCTTTGCAGCCTTAAAAAATGTACATGGAATACGCGGAAAATATATTAGGTACCATTGGTAACACCCCTTTGGTAAAGATCAATAAACTGGCAGAGGAAATAGACGCACTGGTGCTGGCGAAATATGAGACTTTTAACCCCGGAAATTCGGTAAAGGACCGGATGGCGGTAAAAATGGTAGAAGATGCAGAGGCGGCAGGTTTGCTGAAGCCGGGAGGGACCATTATAGAAGGCACTTCGGGCAATACGGGAATGGGCCTTGCCCTGGTTGCAATTGTAAAGGGCTACCGAATGGTATGTGTGATGGCAGACAAGCAGTCGAAGGAAAAGATCGATATCCTGCGTGCAGTGGGAAGTGAAGTGGTGGTATGCCCTACAGATGTGGCTCCTGAAGATCCAAGATCTTATTATTCAACCTCCAAACGCCTTGCCGAGGAAACTCCGAATTCGTGGTATGTGAACCAATATGATAACGTTTCCAATACAAAAGCTCATTATGAAACTACCGGTCCCGAGATCTGGAAACAAACCGATGGGAAGATCACTCATTTTGTAGTGGGAGTAGGTACCGGAGGTACTATTTCTGGAGTTGGGAAATACTTGAAAGAACAGAATCCTGATATTAAGGTATGGGGGATCGACACCTATGGTTCAGTCTTTAAGAAATATCATGAAACCGGGATCTTCGATGAAAAAGAGATCTATCCTTATGTCACTGAAGGGATAGGGGAAGATATCCTCCCTAAAAACGTGAATTTTGATGTCATTGACGGTTTTACCAAGGTGACTGATAAGGACGCTGCCGTCTATACGCAGAAACTGGCTAAAGAAGAGGGCATGTTCCTTGGAAACAGTGCGGGTGCTGCCATGAAAGGACTGCTGCAGCTAAAGGAGCACTTTAAAAAAGATGATGTTGTGGTTGTTTTGTTCCATGACCATGGAAGTCGTTATGTCGGGAAGATGTTCAATGACGACTGGATGCGTAAAATGGGATATATTGAATAGATCCTGTTAACCCGGAAAATCTCGAGGCTGTCTAAAAGCTATTTAAATCGTCATTCTGAATATATCTGCCCGTACTGTTTAGACGGGTTTAAGAATCATGTAGGTTCTGTATTCAGTATTATAAAAACCTGAAACTCCCGAAGCATTGGGACAGGTTGGCGGAAAATAAAGCTTTTTAGACAGCCTCTGTAAATAGAATCGGTTCGGAATCTAACCCGCCTTTGTTCTTCCGGTCCTGCTGCTGTCTGGTTCCTGCAGGAAGAAAAACAGGATCGCCCCCGCAAAATATAACAGGACATCAACAGGGTCTGCTGTATATCGCAGGGTTACCTCCGGTAGCAGGACCTCGAAATAAATGGAATACAGGGTGGCAAGAGACAACACAGTGAACAGGGAGAGCCTTATACCGGGCTCTTTTTTGATCCAGCGCACCAGGACCAGGCAGATAGTGAGAACCAGAGGCATGACCAGGAAGTCATTCAGGTAAAAAATGATCCAGTCGGGGAGGTCCGCCTGTAGATAAAGAAGAGCCTGAACTGTTAGGAACAAAACGGTAAAGATCACAAAAATCATATAGAGCTTTTTCATAACAGGAGTAGAGAGGTGAGGAAAGCCAGGATACCACCGATCGCCATAACGGTGATCCAGACAGAGAAACCAACTTTCTTGAGCATTTTCAGAAATGGTTTTTCTTTAGCGGGTTGTTTGCCGGCTGTTTCTTTCTGTCCCGGTTCCACCTGTTGGTCATCGGGTTTTTTTCTATCCTGTTTCCCGGGAAACATAGTTTCGTTATCTTCTGGTATTTTGGGATCGTCAGATTTCATTTCTTGAAACATTTAATTCCCTCTGTCCACTTCTGGAGGGAATGATCATAAGTAAGATAAAAAATTCAGATTAAATCGGGTGCGTTGGAAACTTGTTTAACCAGGAATTAAGAATGCTTTGCTGCAGCTTTATTGCCTGAATAGATAATAGAGAGGTTCAATCTTCCCATCCCCAGGGAGCAGCCGGAGTATCTATTGTTTTGCTCAAATCGAATTCGACATTGAACAAACGTTCGGTCCCAAGGCGTTTCAGGTTGTATGAAAAAGAATGTTCATCCAGCGTGATCCACCAAACGTTGGTAGCAGCCAGTGGGAGCAGCTCTGCCGTTTCCTGATCGGCAGGAAATAACTGGAGATTTTGGAGGCCGGTATTTGGTGATGTACCTCCGTACCGGGTGATCTCATCTTCAGTTCCGTCCTGGTGACGGTGATCATGCTTCAGCTGGATTCGGTTGTCCTTGCGGGTAAGGATCCAGGTTCGGGACCTGTCGTCTCCTACAAAAAATGGGATCTTTATCACCCGGTCGTCACAGGAGCGTATGTGCATTACCAGTTTTTTCCCCCTGAAGTCATCATTTTCGGGAGCCTCCAAAACGGTTCCTGAATAGGAATTCCCGCAGTGTTCCTGTAAGGCGTCCCAGAACTGCATGGATGGTTCTTTTTCCTGTGAAAAGCAGAAAAAGCTGAAGAAAACAGCAATAAGAGGTAAGATGTTTTTCATTATTTTTGAATTTTGGTAAATGTACTTAAAAAGCAGGAAGCCGTCATAAAAGATAAACAGGGAGGGTTTATCTATCTTACCCTCACAACATCAAAAAATCGGGAGCATGAAAATCATTAGCTGTATCTTATTTTTTCTTCTATTAACCGGTTGTAAAACCACAACTACAGAAGATCCTATTCCGGCTGCTCAGGAAATCAGTTTCCTGGCACTTGGAGACTCCTATACCATAGGGGAAAGTGTAGAAGAAGAGTTTCGCTGGCCGGTGCAGTTGGCGCGGACTCTCCGGGAAAGGGGATATCCGGTAAGCGAACCCAGGATCATCGCGAAAACAGGATGGACCACCGGTGATCTTTTTCAGGCGATGGATGCCGAACTCGGGGAGGAAAAATATGATCTGGTTTCGGTCTTGATCGGGGTTAATAATCAATACCAGGGGAAGAGCATCACCGAATATGAAGAAGACCTTCATGAGATCTTCAGCCGTGCCATTGGGGTTTCCGAAAGAGGAAGCAAAGGAGTGTTTGTGGTGAGTATCCCCGATTACGGAGCAACTCCTTTTGGTGCTTCCAAAGCGAACCAGATCGCTGTGGAGATCGACCAGTTCAACGAGACGTTTGAAAATGTGGCCAGGGAATATGGATTGCCATTTTACAATGTTACTCCTATCTCCAGAACAGCTGTTGATGACCCCGAGCTTACAGCAGAAGATAACCTGCATCCCAGCAGAGAAATGTACCGTTTATGGGTGGAAGAGATCGCAAAGCAGGTGACGGGTATTCTATGAGAGGATAAAAAGTTTATTTCTCTGGTTAACAAAAAGTTATGATGCCTTTCCGCTAAATTTAAGCTATGCGGGAAGAGTTATTACATTGTTTGTGGAAGTACAAAAAAATTGGGGTGACCGGGCTCCATACCACCACGGGTGAAGAACTCGTACTTATACATACCGGGATGCATAATCAGCATGCCGGTCCCGATTTTTTCAATGCCCGGGTGGCTATAGGTGATCAGCAATGGGCAGGAAATGTGGAGATCCATAAAAAGTCTTCTGACTGGTATGTGCATGGCCATGAAAAGGATGTGAACTATGACAATGTGATCCTCCATGTAGTGTGGGAGCATGATGCCGAGATCTTTAGAAAAGATGACTCTGTGGTCCCCGTCCTGGAGTTGAAAAAAATTGTTCCTCAAACCACTCTTCAAAACTACCGGGACTTGCTGGAGAAAACTTCTGTAAAGTGGATCAATTGCGAGAATGACTTTGATTCTGTTGAGGATATGCTGCTGCAGCACTGGCAGGAACGGCTATATCTGGAAAGGCTTGAGAGAAAATCGGGAATGATCTTCAAACTGCTTGAGAGCTCCTCCGGGAATTGGGAGGCGGTGTTTTTTAAAATGCTGGCAAAGAATTTTGGATTAAATGTTAACGGGGAGGCTTTTTTGGCAATGGCAGGTTCAGTGCCTTTTTCTGTGGTGCGAAAGGTCCTGGGGGACCGCAAAAGAACCGAGGCGCTTTTCCTGGGGCAGGCGGGTTTGCTAGGGCAGGAAACAGAAAATGTATATTGCAGGGAGTTACAGCGGGAATACCGCTTCCTTAAAAATAAATTTAAGCTCATGCCTTCCATGATGCCGATGAAATTCTTTAGATTAAGACCGGATAATTTTCCAAACATCAGGCTTGTTCAGCTGGCGGCGGTATATTGTAAATCGCCCGGTCTTTTCTCTGAAGTGATGAACGCTTCCGATTCCCGGGAGTTGTACAGTATTTTTGAAATCGTGCTCAATGAATTCTGGGAAACCCACTACAGCTTTGAGAAAAGCCACTCGAGAAAAAGAAAAGTTCTAAGCAGGAAATTTATTGATCTTCTTATTATCAATACTGTGGTTCCTCTAAAATTCTGTTATTCCAGGATACAGGGGAACGAGTTGGGGGAAGAGTTGCTCGAAATGATGAATTCCCTGGAGCAGGAATCCAACAAGGTGATCAAAAAATTCAATCGGGTAAGGCCCGGTAGCGTTACGAATGCCCTACAATCGCAGGCAATGCTTCAGTTAAAGAATGAGTATTGTGATAAAAACCGATGTCTGCACTGTAGGATAGGATTAAAATTATTGCACCGGCAGGTACAAATTTAATATCTTTGGGGGTATGCAAAGAATGGTCAATCAAATACGCAGCTTTTTTGAAAGGCATGGCTTTTATGTCTCCTCGAGGTTTGCTGACAAACTGGGAATGAGGGCCAAGAATGTGCGTTTGTTTTTTATTTATTTCTCCTTCGCAACCTTTGGAGCCGGGTTCGCATTTTATCTGGTAATGGCATTTCTTCTTAAGTTCAAAGATATGCTTTACGCCAAAAGAACATCTGTTTTTGACTTGTAATACCGCCCGTGAGGCTATAAATCACATTCCTTCAGGAGTTGTGTTTAACGTTTTGTTTTGAATTTAACTTCTTATAATTTGAAAACGTTAAATTTTTTAGCATCTTGCTTCGCCGAAATTTAATTCAATTAAATAATCAAATAGATCTTATGAGAAAGTACTTACTTTCATTTCTGTTTTCAATTTCCTTCATTTCAATATATGCTCAGGAGCTGGAGATAAATGCTGAAGTCGAAAATCCATCGAATATCATCAATAACGGTTTTGTTGAACTGGACGTACAGGGTGGGACACCTCCATATACCTACAAGTGGTCCAGCCAGGAAACCCCTCTGGATTCACCACGAGCTGAGAACCTGGTGGAAGGTGTGTCTTATTCCGTGATCGTGACAGACGCCGAAGGCCGCAGCGCAACCCGTACATATACGGTGCCTGCTCAAGCGATCACAGAGCATTTTAACGGGACCTTCGCGCCAATTGTTGATAAGATGGGAGCCGTGCTTTTTTGGGATCCTTTTTCTGCTATTGGGGTGTATGATCCGGTGGTCTATGCAGATAGAAAGCGTGTAGGGGCTCCTGGATGGACAGCTACCGTTGACGGCCAGTTCATTCTACAGGAATGGCTGGTAGAAGAAGGTGCGCATGTGGAAGAAGGGGATATTATCGCGGTAGTTTCACAGAACGGGGAAGAAATTAACGCATACGCCAATGCCGAAGGTACTTTGAAATATCTTGTGCAGGAAGGTAAAATGATCTATAATTCTGAAAATAAAGAACATGTTATTGAGCAGGGGGCACAGTATTTTGCTGCCATAGAGTATGATCAGCCTGTACCGCTCGTCCATCCTAATGGGGACCCTCAAAAAAAGAACATTCCGTTCATTGTGGTTTGGTTACTTCTTGGAGCTTTGTTCTTCACCCTTAGGTTAGGATTTATAAACATTAGAGGATTTAGGCATTCTCTTCAACTGGCCCGCGGTAAGTTTGATGATCCAAATGCCCCGGGGCAGGTAACCCATTTCCAGGCTTTGGCCACTGCGGTATCTGGAACCGTAGGGCTGGGTAATATTGCCGGTGTTGCGGTAGCTGTATCACTGGGGGGTGCAGGAGCAACCATGTGGATGATCGTTGCAGGTTTGCTGGGAATGTCCTCAAAATTTGTAGAATGTACCCTGGGTGTGAAGTACAGATTCATCAACAGTGAAGGTCGTGTATTTGGTGGACCGATGAATTATTTGCGCTATGGACTTGAAAAAAGAGGTAAATCGGGGCTTGGTAAAGTGCTCGCAGGTCTGTTTGCCATCCTGGCCATAGGTGCTTCTTTTGGAGGAGGAAACATGTTCCAGGCGAACCAGTCTTTCGTGATTTTGGCGGGAGAGTTTCCTGCACTGGCCGGGAACGGGTTCTGGTTTGGTCTTGTTGTAGCGGTCCTGGTGGGAATTGTGATCATTGGGGGAATTAGTAGTATAGCCAAGGTAACCGGAAAAATAGTGCCTGTCATGGCAGCCGTTTATATTATTGGGGCTTTGGTAGTAATAGGAGTGAATATCGAGAACCTGGGGCCTGCGTTTTCTGCGATCTGGGATGGAGCCTTTAATCCCAGCGCCTTAAAAGGAGGAGTTATAGGGGTGCTGATCGTTGGTTTCCAAAGGGCCGCGTTCTCCAATGAGGCCGGGGTTGGTTCGGCAGCGATCGCACATAGTGCCGCTAAAACCAATAATCCGCCTTCTGAAGGGTTTGTAGCCCTTCTGGAGCCTTTCATTGATACGGTTGTAGTATGTACCCTTACTGCTCTGGTGCTTATCTTTACAGGTATGCACGAGGTAGAAGGTGTTGGAGGGGTGGAACTTACTTCCAGTGCTTTTGGAAGTGTGATCTCATGGTTCCCATACGTGCTTGCAACAGCTGTTTTCCTTTTTGCCTTTTCGACTATGATCTCCTGGTCTTACTACGGAATGAGAGCCTGGACTTACCTGTTTGGAAAGAGTAAAAGGATTGAGGTGGTGTATAAGTCCCTGTTCCTTGTATTTGTAGTGGTGGGTGCTTCTGTAAGTCTTGGTGCGGTACTGGATTTCTCAGATATGATGATCCTGGCCATGTCCTTCCCTAATATTATTGGATTGTATATAATGTCTGGGGAAGTGCGGGATGATCTTAAGGAATATACGAGAAGACTGAAGGCCGGGGAGCTTTTCCATAAACAGGGGAACAGCGAAGTGAAGAAAGCTTCCTGATAAGCTCGAAATTATGAAACATTTAAAATCCCATTTCGTTTTCACCAGAGGTCAACGAAATGGGATTTTTCTTTTGGTGTTGCTGATTATTTGCCTACAGCTGCTTTATTTTTCTGTACGTTACGCTCCAGGTCCTGTCCCTCATGAAGAAGAGAATGAGGAGGTGGTGAAATTCCGGCAAAAGCTGGATTCTTTAAAAGAGGTGGCTGCCCGGGCCGATTCAGTAAGTACAAGACCTTTCAACCCAAATCTTATTTCAGATTACAGGGGGTATATCCTGGGCATGTCTGTAGAGGAAATAGACCGGCTTCATCATTTTAGGGCCGGCGACAAGTGGGTGAATTCCGCTGAAGAATTTCAGGCGGTAACAGGAGTCTCTGATTCTCTCCTGAAAGTCATTTCGCCGCATTTCAGGTTCCCGGAGTGGGTACAGGATTCTTCTGCCCCGCAAAAGGCCAAAAGCAATGTTCCGGTCGCTGTAACAGAGCAGCGGGATCTTAACCAGGCCTCGGCAGCCGAACTCATGGAGGTGCCGGGAGTGGGGGAGGTGCTCTCACAACGTATCGTGAGCTACCGCTCTCGCATTGGAGGATTTAGGAGCAGCCTGCAGTTAAAGGATGTCTACGGTCTCAAACCAGATGTCATTAGTAGGATAAGGCAGTATTTTGAAGTCCCGGATCGGGATCAATTCATTAAGAGCGACCTAAACAGCATTGAAGTCATTCCGCTTTCAGAACTTCCATACTTTAATTATGAGCTGGCCCGCGAGGTGGTGAACTATAGGAAACTGCGGGGGGAGGTCCAATCTTTCAGGGAATTGGAAGACATTAAAGGGTTTCCGGTTGAAAAAATAGACAGAATTCAGTTATATTTGACGATCAACTAATATTTTCGAAAAAAAATCAGTCCTGCTGTGTTTACTTAGCCGGAGGACTTATAAATACTTTAATTAAAAGAATGAACAACAGATATTATTCAGAAGAACACGAGCTATTCAGAAAAAGCTTTCAGGAATTCCTTCAGAAGGAAGTGGTACCCCATATTGAAAAATGGGAAAAAACCGGAACTATTGACCGTTTCATCTGGAAGAAATTCGGGGAAATGGGATATTTTGGTTTGAACTACCCTGAGAAGTATGGGGGAATGGAGCTGGATATTTTCTATACCGTGATTTTTCTTGAGGAACTTCAAAAGATAAACTCCGGGGGTTTCGCGGCTGCCATGTGGGCGCACGCGTATCTGGCAATGACCCATGTCAATGCCGAAGGGAGCGAGGAGATCAAGAAAAAGTATTTAACCGCGAGTATAGAAGGGGAGAAGATAGGCTGTTTATGTATAACAGAACCATTTGGAGGCTCAGATGTGGCCGGTATGAAAACCACAGCAGTCAAAAAAGCAGATAAATATGTGATCAATGGATCGAAAACCTTTATTACTAACGGGGTGTATTCAGATTATCTCATTGTAGCGGCCAAGACCAATCCAGAGCTTCATAATAAAGGGATGAGTATCTTTATGGTTGACCGTGACACGCCGGGGATCTCTGCCACCAAGCTGGATAAACTGGGCTGGAGGGCTTCAGATACCGCTGAGATCGCTTTCGATAATGTGGAGATCCCTGCTACTCACCTTATGGGGGAGGAAGGAAAAGGTTTCCCTTATATCATGCAGCACTTCGCTTTTGAAAGGCTTATCATGGGGATCAATGCTCATGCACGGGCAGAATATGCCCTGGATTATACGCTGCAGTATATGAGTGAACGAGTAGCCTTTGGGAAAACCATCGACAAATTCCAGGCCCTGCGTCACAGTATTGCAGATATGGCCAGTGAAGTCGAAATGTGTAAGGAATTCAATTATTCCGTTGCTGAAAGGTTAGGAAAAGGGGAATATGTAGTAAAAGAGGCCAGTATGTCCAAGCTGCTTTCCACGAAAATGTCAGATAAGGTTATCTATGACTGTCTGCAGTTCCTTGGAGGGTATGGATATATGGAGGACTATCCTCTCGCCAGGTTGTCCAGGGATAGCAGACTGGGGCCAATTGGAGGCGGTACTTCAGAGATACTCAGGGAGGTGATAGCCAAAATGGTTATCGATAAAAAAGAGTATAAACCGGCGGCTAAGCATTAAAAATCGGGGCCCGGTTCTTTAATTCCTTCTTGCCTGCAGAGCACTGAGAGGTAGTAAAGGAAAAAAATAGCTGAAATTTTATAAAATATAATTGCGGGTTTGCACAATTCATTTATCTTTGCAGCCTTAATAATTTCTAAAGAAAGGAGGTGACACTATGTTAATTATACCAGTTAAAGACGGAGAGAATATTGATAGAGCGCTGAAGCGTTTTAAACGTAAATTTGATCGCACGGGAACGATGCGTCAGTTGAGAAGTCGTCAACATTTTACAAAACCGTCAGTAGAACGTAGAGCTCAAGTCCAAAAAGCGCAGTACATTCAGCACTTAAGAGATCAGGAAGAGATTTAATTCTACCTTTCCTGAGCCCTAGTTCTTAGGTATAGATATATTAACTGTTGGTAAGCTAAAGTTTAATAACTTTGTTTTCCAACAGTTTTTTTTATGCCCTTAAATCACTTCCTGGAATATCTCGAGCTAGAGAAGAAATATTCGGCCCATACACTTACGGCCTACCGTACGGATCTCCTTGCTTTTACAGAGTTTCTTATATCCCGATATGACCTGCATGACCTGACTGCGGTGCATTATACCCAGATACGCTCCTGGATCATTGTTTTGGGCGAGGATGGGATGTCAAACGCTTCCATTAACCGCAAGATCTCTTCTCTTAAGTCTTTTTACCGCTTTCTTCAAAAATCCCGGCAGCTGGAGGATTCCCCTTTGGCAAAACACCGCGCTTTAAAGGTGCCAAGAAAGGTTCAAGTGCCGTTTTCAGAGGCTGAGGTGGCCCAGGCGCTTGAGGAGATGAAGGCTGATAGCTTCGAAGGACTTCGGGATAAACTAATGATGGAGCTTTTTTATTCCACTGGTATCAGAAGGAGTGAACTCATCGGAATTAAACTACATGATATTGATCTAAAGAATAGGTTGCTGCGGGTTAAAGGGAAACGAAATAAGGATAGATTTATTCCCTTGCTTGCATCTGTGGCAGATACAGCTGAGGCTTACCTGGAAAAAAGAAAAGCCCATGAATGCAAGGAGTCAGAGGGCTATCTTTTTATTACAGCCAAGGGTGTTAAAGTGTATGAGACGCTTGTTTATAGAACAATTAATAATTATTTTAGAGGTGTTTCGAGCAAGCTGAAGAAGAGTCCACACGTGCTGCGACATTCTTTTGCTACTCATTTGCTGAACCAGGGAGCTGATCTTAATGCGATAAAAGAACTTTTAGG
>JBEPWW010000022.1:0-15121 GCA_041642215.1 Salinimicrobium sp.
AATTCTACTCTCTGGATGTCTTACTTTCCTAAGAGGTCGTTTTTTAACCCGTCATCTGCGGGACGGTTGGAAAGCCAGATCCCAAAAAGGGCCTTTTTAAATTCCTTTCCAGGGATCACTCCTTTTTCCTGACCATTCTTATAAGCCACCACTCCTTTAGAAGGCACATACACCAGGTCAAAAATATCGTTCTTCTTGATATCCTCCCTAAAAAAACCCAGAAGGGTATCTATTTCCTCCTGTATAGGGGTTGTATTGCCATTTGTTGAATTTTCAAATCCTTCGGTTACCGCTTCGATCATCTTATTGCTGGATATCAACTTAGAAACAATGTGCAGCTTGATCGCCTTTGGCTTTTCAGAATTGATGATAGCATTTGCATCATTGTTCTTCTGGTCCAAATAAAGGCCAGCCGCATAAAGGTCTATCCATAGCTTTTCTCTCACTCCCGCACCATTAAGCGTAAGCTCCTGCTCCTGATAGGTGACTTTGGCCGGCAAAACCACTCCTCCCACTTTCTTCTGGGCAGTAGCAGTAAAAGTAACGAATACCGCAAGCAGTATTAAAAACAGATTTTTCATAATTTAATTTTTGGGTTATTTATTTTCTTTTCAGTTTTATCAATGATGCATTAAGTTCAAAACCGAGCAACAATATATTAGAATTTATCCATATATACACCATTAAAATTAATAGTGCACCAATCGAGCCATACAGCTCATTATAAGCAGAAAAATTTTCTATATACAGCCCGAAAAGGAAGGTAGTCAGCAAAATGAGGATGGTACTAAAGAAAGCCCCGACTGAGAAAAAACGGGACAATCTGCCTTCTTTGGTCCCGAAATAATACAGGGTGGCAACCACCAGGTAGATCATGACCACAAAAGTGAGATACCGGCCAATATCTGCCCAAAGCACCTCATTAGTCACCATCCCCACACTTTTAAGATCTTCCATAATATAAGTAAGGTAAACTGTGACAACCACCGTCACCAGCAATAAAACCGCCAGAATAAGGGATACCCCAAGGGCTATAATATACTGCCTTACAATGGTACGGTTCTTCTTTGTGTGGTACGAAAATTCAAAACCCGTAAATATGGCATTGACCCCGTTAGCCATTAGAAAAATTGACAGGAGAAACACAAAGGATAACAAGCCCCCCCGCTTTCTAGCCGCAATATCATAAAATATATCATTGAAGAAACCGGTTGTCTCAGGTGGCAACAGGGAATCAATAAAATCGAGGAACTGTATCTGGAAGTCATCGATAAAAGTAATAAAAGGGATCAGGTTAAGCATGAACAACAGGAACGGGAACAAAGCCATGAAGAAACTGAACGAAATCCCACTGGCCCGGGTAGAAAATGTGCCTTTCACCAGGCCGGCATAAAATATGATAAGCAGGTCATATAAAGTCAAGCCCTCCATACCCGGCAAGATGACCGATTTCGCTTTCCTGGTCCACCAGGCGGTGAATCCTTTCTTTTTAGAATGCTTCTCGGCCTCCCTGTTCATCTGCTATACCGCTTTTAAACTCAGATCCAGATTGTGGACCGAGTGGGTCAAAGCGCCACTGGAGATATAATCCACTCCGCATTCAGCATATTTCCTGGCGGTGTCTAGGGTGATCCCGCCACTGGATTCTGTTTGACATCGACCATTTATTAAAGCTACCGCTTTCCTGGTATCTTCATAATTAAAATTGTCTATGAGGACCCTGTGTACTCCATCCATTTCCAGGATCTGCCTGATCTCCTCCAGGCTTCTGGCTTCCACAATTATCTTCAGATCAAGATTTTTGGCATTTAAATAGTCCTGGGTTTTGGCTATGGCGGTTTTCACACCTCCTGAGAAATCGATATGATTATCCTTTAGCATGATCATGTCGAAGAGCCCAAAACGATGATTCTCACCACCCCCAATCTTTACTGCCCATTTCTCCAGCGCCCGAATTCCAGGCGTGGTCTTTCGAGTATCCAGGATCTTCGCATTCGTACCTTCCAGCTTTTGCACGAAAGAATGGGTTTTTGTGGCAATGGCGCTCATTCGCTGCATGGCATTAAGCACCAGCCTCTCTGCCACAAGAATAGACCGGGAGGAGCCTTCCACATAGAAGACGGTATCCCTGTGTTTGATCCTGCTTCCATCCTCCATCAGCACATTGAGATTCAGAGAACTATCGACTTTCTCAAAAACTTTTCGGGCAAATTCCACTCCTGCCAGTATGCCTTCATCTTTGACCAGAAGCTGTGCCTTTCCTTTTGCCTCGGCCGGGATACAGGCCAGGGAACTATGGTCCCCGTCCCCGATGTCTTCGCGTATCGCATTATCAATAATAATTTCAATTTCCCTGTCAAATTGTGCCTGTGAAATCATTCGAGTACTTATTTTTGCTAAAGTTACAAAGTAAACACTAATTTAATACAATGACCATAAAATTGCTCGTCATAGGAAAAACAGATGATTCGCGCCTACAAGATCTCATTGACACCTATGTAAAACGATTGGGTCACTACAACAAATTTGAACTGGAGATCATCCCCGATCTCAAGAAAACCCGAAACCTGGAAGTAGAGCAGCAAAAGACCAGGGAAGGCAAATTGATCCTGGAGAAGGTCAACACTTCAGACTTTCTGGTGCTACTGGATGAAAACGGCAAGCAATTCACTTCAGAGGGCTTTTCAGAATACATTCAGAAACGCCTTAACAGCGGGATGAAACAATTGATCTTTGTCATTGGCGGCCCCTACGGTTTTTCTGAGGAAGTCTATGCCAGGGCCAACGGGAAAGTAGCCCTTTCCAAAATGACCTTTTCTCACCAGATGGTCCGCCTGTTTTTTACAGAACAATTGTACAGGGCGTTTACAATTCTTAAAAATGAACCTTACCACCACAAATAAGACAATCCATGGAAATTAAAAAAACAGTCGAACTGGTTTTTGCCACCCAAAACGAAAATAAGATCAAAGAGATCCAGGTCCTTTTGCCTAACCACATCAGGCTGCTATCCCTTAAAGATATAGGCTGCACAGAGGACATTCCGGAAACAGCCGATACCATTGATGGCAATGCCATTCTAAAGGCCGAATACGTTAAAAACAAATACGGTTATGACTGTTTTGCAGATGATACGGGTCTGGAAGTGGACGCCCTGGGTGGCGCCCCGGGAATTTACTCTGCACGCTATGCAGGGGAAGAAAAAAATGACCGGGCCAATGTAGACAAGTTACTAACCGAACTCAAAGGTAAAGAAAACCGCAGCGCGCGATTCAAAACAGTCATCGCTCTTAATTTTAATGATCACGAGATCCTCTTCACCGGGATCTGTACCGGCACGATCACCACAGAAAGAAGGGGAAGCCATGGCTTTGGATACGATCCTGTTTTCCAGCCAGATGGCCACAACAAAACTTTTGCAGAGATGGATCTCAATGAAAAAAACCGTATAAGTCACCGCAGTAAAGCTACCAGGGAACTTGTGAGTTACCTCAACCTCTAGTGCAAATATTTATTCCTCAAGGCCCTATGTAATAAGCTGCCAATTTAATTGTACCTTTGCCGCTTATTTTATTTATATGAACAAATTTGAATTACTAGGATTAAGCGCTCCTCTTTTAAAAGCCGTTGAAGATATGGGCTTTGAGAGTCCGAGTGAAATTCAGGAGAAAGCGATCCCCATTTTATTGCAGGAAGAGACAGACATGGTCGCTCTTGCACAAACCGGAACAGGAAAAACAGCCGCATTTGGTTTTCCATTGATCGAGAAGATCAATCCGGACAGCAAAAGGACCCAGGGCCTTATATTATCCCCAACCCGGGAATTATGTTTACAGATCACCAATGAGCTAAAAAACTACTCTAAATATTTTCACGGGCTTCATACCGTGGCCATTTACGGAGGTGCAAGTATCACAGAACAGGCCAGCCAGATAAAAAGGGGAGCCCAGATCATTGTGGCGACTCCGGGACGTATGCAGGACATGGTAAACCGGAAACTGGTGGATATCTCGGCAATTGAATACTGCATCCTAGACGAAGCTGATGAGATGCTGAATATGGGATTCTTTGAAGATATCACCGCCATATTATCCCACACTCCGGCTGAAAAGAGCACCTGGTTATTTTCTGCTACCATGCCAAAGGAGGTAGCGACCATTGCCAAAAAATTTATGCGTAGTCCAGTTGAGATCACGGTAGGAACAAAAAACATGGGTACTTCCAATGTTTCCCATGAATACTACCTGGTTAATGCACGGGACCGTTATGCCGCTTTAAAGAGACTCGCAGATGCCAATCCCGATATTTTTTCGGTGATCTTCTGTAGAACCAAAAGAGATACTCAAAAGGTTGCAGAGCAATTGATCGAGGATGGTTACAATGCCGCAGCCCTTCACGGTGACCTCAGCCAGAACCAGCGTGACCTGGTCATGAAAAGCTTCAGGTCCCGACAGATACAGATGCTGGTCGCGACAGATGTTGCTGCCAGGGGAATAGATGTGGAGGATATTACACATGTGATCAATTATCAGCTTCCTGATGAAATAGAAACTTACACCCACCGAAGTGGACGTACCGGAAGAGCGGGAAAAAGCGGAGTTTCAATGGTCATTGTTTCCAAGAGCGAAGCGCGCAAGATCAAAGCTATTGAAAAAATCATAGGCCAGTCCTTTGAACGAAAAGATATTCCAGACGGTATGGAGATCTGTGAAGTGCAGCTGTTCCATCTCGCGAACCAGGTGAGACAAACGGAGATCAACCACGAGATCGACCGATACCTTCCCAGCATCAACGAATTATTTGAAGGGCTTTCCAAAGAAGAGTTACTTAAAAAGTTCTTCTCTGTAGAGTTTACCCGTTTCTTCAACTACTACACCAATACCCAGGATCTCAATGCGAAATCTGCAGAGGGCATTCAGGACGATGGAGACAGCACCCGCTTCTTTATTAATGTAGGTGTTAAAGATGATTTCGATTGGATGAGCTTAAAGGATTTCCTTAAAGCCACCCTGGATCTTGGAAGAGATGAAGTAAGCCGTGTGGAGGTAAAGAACAGCTTCTCCTTTTTTAACGTGCCGGCCAGCTATACCGATAAAGTATTAACCACTTTCGAAAATTTCAAGCACCAGGGACGTCACATTAATGTGGAGATCACCAAAGGATCTGGAAGAGGAGGAAGCAGAAAAAGTTTTCAAGGGGACGATAAAAGAGGAGGTAAGGATTTTGCTAAATCCTCTCCGGCCAAAGGACGCAGAAGATCTGCTGATGCTCCCCCAGAAAAACGCAAAAGATCTGCAGATGACAGGGGAACGAAAGGCAAAAAATCCGGAGCAAGAAGCAACAATATTGAAAGCTCCATAAAAAGGAGACGCTCAAAAAAATAATTCAATTTATCAACATTGGTACGGTTTTCCTGAGATTATTTTTTTTACATTTTAAGCCGAAATTTTACCTATGAAACAATTATTAGCCCCTCTTTTCCTATTTCTCGGTCTTATGGCCTACGGCCAGGAGGCCACGCAGGTTTCGGGAAAGATCCTTAATGCCGCAGATGATGTTCCCATAGAGAATGCACACGTTGTAAACCTCAATCAGGTAAAAGGGACCACTTCTGGTCCCGATGGAGAATTTACCATTCGTGCCGCAGTCAATGACACCTTGTATTTTTCCTATTTGGGTTTTAAACCTATTCGGGTAAGAGTGACGAATGACTGGCTAAAGTACGGGGAGGTGAAGGTGAAGATGACAGAACTTGGGATAGCTTTGGAAGAAGTAGTGGTACGGCCCGTTGAGCTAACGGGATACCTGGAGATCGACGCCAGAAATATTCCCATATATGAGAATTACCGCTATAGCATTTCAGGCCTTAGCCAGGGTTATGAAGGAGGAGACCGAAGTCCCAATGCTGTTTCCAAAGTTTTGGGAGCCATCTTTAACCCTGCAGATGCGCTTTATAACATCTTCGGTAAAAAATCCCAGCAAATGAAAAAGCTACGGGAAATGAAAGAGGATGATGAAATTCGCAGGTTATTACAGAGCAAGTTTGACAGGCAAACCTTAATGGCAGTATTACAAATAGATCGTATGGATATCGATGATATTTTGCGTCGCTGTAATTATTCCAAGGATTTTATGGAAAACGCCAACGACCTGCAGATCCTGGATGCCATTAGTGGATGTTTTGAAGAATATAAAGTATTGAACCGGGGATAGAAGAATCCCCGAAAAAAGCAAAAACCTGAAGTTTTCACTTCAGGTTTTTTTATGATGACTTCCCACCTTAACGGGATCGCTATTATCTTTTTCAAGCACGCTCTTAAGATTTTGAAGGCCTTTTTCGAAATCCTTTCCCAGGGCTCTGTCCATACCGTAAAAGAAAAGCATTACAGAAGCCGGAAACCGATGGACGCCCCTAACCCCCCATACCATTTTTGTCCTTTCGGGCTCCACCTCTTTTACCGCCATATAACTAAGGGAGAGGGTTTTATAGGGCCTTAAAAAAAGTAACTGGGTCTCCAGTATCCGACCTTCCTTTACCTTGCTAATTTTCTGTATTCCTTCTACCTTTTTATTTCCTTTCCAGTACGAAGAGGCCCCGGTTTTCCCGTCTTCACCTTTATACCTGACCACCAATTCAGGATGGTTCAAAAACCAAGGCATCCACAGGGGTTGTTTCTTTAGCTGCCTGATATAGGCATATACTTCAGCTTTTGGACGGTTAATTACAATGGCCCTGCTTAGATCATAATCTTTTCTGGACCAGGCGTGAAGGAATGCCACAAAAGTGATCATTCCAATGACAACGTAGAAAAAAAGTGTCATAACTTTTATCGTATAGGGGCTCTAAAAGTAGTTAAAATTATTGGGCTGCCTCAAAACGCTGGATGATTTCATCCACATTTTTTATTGTCTTTTTAGCCCAGTCCATTCTCTTCTCCATCTTCTCCTCTTCTGAAAAACCCCATTTGATCTGGCTTCTTCTAAGTCGGGAGGTGATCTCCTGTAATATGATCGCGGCAGAAACCGAAATATTCAGGCTTTCGGTAAAGCCTACCATAGGGATTCTCAGGAATTCATCTGCTTCCTCCAGCACTTCAGTAGAAAGCCCTGAAACTTCGGTTCCAAAAAAAAGAGCGGCAGGCTCTGTGACATCAAAATCCTGCAGCAGGGTTCCCTGGTGAGGAGAGGTGGCAATAATACGATAGTTGCGGTTCTTTAAAGTCTTTAAACAGTCCCCGGTGGAAGTGTAACGGTTAATATCCACCCATTTTTGTGCCCCCATGGCTATTTCCCGGTCAATTTTTTTCCGGTTCACCTCTTCCACCACATGAATGTTCTGAATACCAAACACATCACAACTTCGAATCACCGCGCTGGTATTATGCAATTGATAAACGTCCTGGGTGGCAACGGTGAAATGATCCGTTCGCTGATCGATCACTTTTTTAAATAATTCCTTTCTTCGGGAGGTGAGAAGCGATTCTAGGTATGCCAGTAATTCCGGGTCTGTCTTCATAGTGCGAAAATAAAAAATATCACCGAATCTTCTGTAATTACCTATGGCCATAATGAAGCGATGAAAAAAAGAAAAAGTTTGTTACTTTACCAAAAAGAAGACCTATGAAGAAATGAGTGGTTTTAACAGGCGCGGGAATAAGCGCAGAAAGTGGTATAAACACTTTTCGTGATGCAGACGGGCTGTGGGAAGGTCATGATATAACCGAAGTTGCTTCCCCAATCGGGTGGGAAAGGAACCAGGAACTGGTGCTTGATTTCTACAATAAACGAAGGAGGCAGCTCAAGGAAGTGGAACCCAATCCCGCCCATTATGCCCTTAAGGACCTGGAAGAAAAATATGAAGTGACCATCATCACCCAGAATGTTGATGACCTCCATGAAAGGGCGGGCAGTAAGAAGGTCATACATCTGCACGGGGAATTAAAAAAAGCCCGAAGCACCTTTGACGAAGATCTTGTCCTGGACTGGGAGGGCGACCTTAACAAAGGGGATTTTTGTGATCACAACCACCAGTTACGACCTCATATTGTATGGTTTGGGGAGGCAGTACCCATGATGGAAAAGGCCATTAAGTTTACAGAAAAGGCAGATATTCTTATCATTATTGGCACTTCTATGCAGGTGTATCCTGCCGCAGGATTGATTCATTATATTCCACCGGGAACTCCTGTTTATTTTATAGATCCCAAACCGGCTGTAGGCGAGGCTGAAAATCTAAAGGTTTTTGCTGAAAATGCCTCCACGGGGGTTCCAGAACTGGTAAAAGACCTGCTGCAGGATTAAATGATGCTCCTATCATAAAATTCCGTCCCTTTTTACCTTTTTGGGAAGAAAATATCTTTTTAAGATAAGCATGAAGCTGTATCTTTACCCCTTTAATGTAAAAATATTTCAAAAGAAATGGGTGCCCTTCAAGCAATCTCGCCAATTGATGGCCGTTATTACCAAAAAACGCAAAAACTTTCTGCTTTCTTCAGTGAAGAAGCCTTGATACGATACCGGGTAAAGGTGGAAATCGAATATTTTATTTCCCTTTGTAATATCCCCCTGCCTCAGCTAAAAGCAGTAGATCCTGGAATCTTTGAAGAACTTCGAAAGATATACAGAGAGTTTTCAACTGAGGATGCGGAGAATATCAAACAAATTGAGAAGGTCACCAACCATGACGTAAAGGCCGTGGAGTACTTCATCAAAGCAAGGTTTGATGACCTGGGGCTGGAAGCACATAAAGAATTCATCCATTTTGGACTTACCTCGCAGGACATTAATAATACGGCTGTTCCCTTGAGCATTAAAGAGGCTTTAGAAAATGTTTATTTTCCTGCACTGGATCTTTTAGTGGCTAAATTAAAAGGACTCGCAGGAGAGTGGGCAGATATTCCCATGCTGGCCCGCACCCATGGACAACCTGCTTCCCCTACCCGTCTTGGGAAGGAAATCCAGGTATTTGTCGTACGATTGGAGGAACAGCTAAGGCTGCTTAAAGAGATTCCTGCCGCGGCAAAATTTGGTGGGGCTACAGGAAACTTCAATGCCCATAAAGTAGCCTATCCCGCAATAGACTGGAAAGCATTTGGTTCAGGTTTCGTACAGGACACCTTAGGCTTACACCACTCCTTCCCTACTACCCAAATTGAACACTATGACCACATGGCGGGGTTGTTTGATGCTCTTAAAAGGATCAATACCATCATCCTGGACCTGGACAAAGATATCTGGTCTTATGTATCCATGGATTATTTTAAACAAAAGATCAGGAAAGGAGAGGTGGGCTCTTCTGCCATGCCGCATAAAGTAAACCCAATCGATTTTGAGAATAGTGAAGGTAATCTTGGAATTGCCAATGCCCTTTTTGAGCATCTTGCCGCGAAATTACCGGTTAGCCGCCTACAAAGGGACCTTACCGACAGCACCGTACTAAGGACCATTGGAGTGCCCTTTGGCCATACGCTTATAGGCTTTGCCTCTACTCAAAAAGGCCTGGACAAGTTACTGCTAAATCGGGATAAACTGAATGCAGATCTGGAAAGCAACTGGGCGGTAGTTGCCGAGGCCATTCAAACCATTCTTCGGCGGGAAGGTTATCCAAATCCATATGAGGCACTAAAAGGATTAACCCGCACCAATAAAGCTATTAACAGTGAGAGCATTTCTTCCTTCATTAATGAACTGGAAGTTTCTGACGAGATCAAAAAAGAATTGAAACAGATCACTCCACAAAATTATACAGGGATCTGAATATGTACCTACTGAACACAAAAAAAGCCGTCTGATCCTTTTTCAGACGGCTTTTTTTGTGTTCAGGCCAGGAGGATTAATCTTTGAACATGGTACTGAAGTTCTGCAATCCCTGCACATTAAGATCGCCTTTCTCAAAGGACCGCAGCAGCCTTATCAGGTCTTCAGGCTTCATATCTTCTCCCAATACGCGGGCAACCCCAAAACCTTTCTCTTCATCTGCTCCAAAGACAATTAACTCGTCAATGGCGTCTTCCTCCCCAAGATAATATAACTCGGCATTCCTGTTGTCTGCCCCGTATTTAATAAGAGGTTTGTATTTTTCATTTTTAAGGATACCGGTGATCTTTGACTTCTCTTCTTCATAAGATTCCCTGTTTTTCTCGTTCATTGGGAAACCCAGGAGGTTGACTTTCCTTATAGTCTCCAGGGTCGCTCTCTGTTCTGCAGTCAGATTCACCTGGTCACCTGTAAGCAAACTGGTAGGAATGTCCAGGGAAAGAAATTGTTTATTGTTTTGGTTCTCCACATAATACTCCTGCAGGCTGGTCTCATTATCACAGGAGACCAGGCTAACAATAAATACCGTTAGAAAAAATTTCAGAAGTTTCATGTGCTAGTTTTTTTCTATATTCTTTAATTCTTCTCCCCCGGGCATTTTAAGATCCCGTGCCAGCCTGGAAACCTGTGCCAGATCTATATCCCCGGTAATATTGAGGATTACACTCACCGGCCGGTTCTTTTCCTTGCCTTCCATGAACATGAACAACTGGCTTACATAATTTTCATTTCTTCCCGGCTTATAATAGAATTTCACCGATTTCCCCTCTTCTGTAACCCTCATAAGCTCTTCCATTGAGCTTTTTTGAAGGTAGGAGGCCACATCTGTAGACATTTGCTGCCGAATATTCTCTTCTTTTGTGGTAAAGATCCTTATCTCCTTTAAATTTTCAATAAGATCTATGTACTGCTGGGTTTCGGGATCATCGGCATTAAGGTCGATACGGGTTAACAGCTTAAACATTTTACTGGTTATCACGACCTCATCCACTCCTTTCATACCTACATATTTATCGAAGTTTTGAGCATTCGATATGAATGGCAGTATAAATGCTATGGTAATAATCATTAATTTTTTCATCGTCTTTATTTTTAATTAGTGTTTTATCAATTTATTTCTGGTGTCTTCAAACTCTCCAAGATACTTCAGATCCCCGGTGCCGGCATTCATATAGGTGGAAACCATTTCCAGGGCTTCGATGGTTTTTTGCATGGCGATCTCCGGATCATCATAAGAGCCAAATTCATTCAAATTCTGGCTTTGCTGGGTAAAGATGCCCGCCAAAAGTACAAAAGAAGCGGCGATGGCTACCCAGGCATATACCTTTTTCCTACCGGGCTTAAAAATTGGCTTTCCGGTATAACCATCTTCTTTTGCCATACTGAAATAACCAAACATGGACACATATTCCTGTAGATGCGGAGCTACCTTTCCCGAACAAAAATACTGCTGCAACTGCTCCTCTTCCTGGAGGGTAGTCTCTGCCTGGAGATATTTCTCAACTAGCTCTTCAATTGCTTTTAATTCCATAGCGGTGTCTTTTTATCATTTCCTCTCTAATCTTCTTTCGGGCACGGGAAAGAGCTACTCTTATAGCGGTTTCATTCATGTCCATCATTTTTGCTATTTCCTCGTACTCATACTGTTCGATCTCCCGTAGGTGGATCAGGATCTTTTGCTGCTCAGGCAGGTCCTCTATAAGTTTCTTTACCCGGCTAAGATCATCCTGCACTTCCACCTGCTTTTGAATGGAGATATTTCCATCTTCATAATTGCTGTGAACGATCTTCAGGTTGTTGTTCTGCTTCAGTTTCAGCTGGTCCAGACAGTGGTTCCTGGTTACCGTCATTGCGAAAGCTTCCAGGTTGTTATATCCACTTAATTTTCCTTTCCTGCTCCATAACTTCAGCATCACTTCCTGAGTGGCATCTTCAGCCGCTTCCTTCGAGACAAGCAATCGCAGGGCAAGTCGATACATCTTGTTCTGAAAAGGTTTCAGCAGCTCTATGAACGTTTCCTGCTTCATTTTTTTATTTCGGTTAGTTTTTATGCCCTTTCTTTTATGACGGCCGGAAAACAAATTTGTTACCAAATAATTTCAGTTTCTGCACAAAGCACGTAAATTAGTCCTAAAAGACAAATCTATGAAATCTATTAAGATCCTGTTGCTCAGCCTTTTCTTCGGAAGTCTGCTGACGGCCTGCCATGAAGATATGGATGATGTAAGAAGAGAGGCCAACACGTTCGAGATCAATGACTTCATATGGAGGGGGATGAATAATATTTATCTCTACAAGGCAGATGTTCCTGATCTGGCTGATGACCGTTTCGGCAGTCGGGAAGAGTTGAACGAATTCCTGAAAAGTTTTGGTTCTCCTGAAGAATTATTCTATGAAGGTCTTTTGGCGCCTCAGGATGAATTTAGTTTTATTACCGATGATTACCCTGCCCTGGAAAAGGCTCTGGATGGAGTTGCCACCACTAATGGCATGGAATTCGGCCTGGTAAGGATCTCGGGTGGCTCCAATAATGTTATAGGTTACGTACGGTATGTTTTACCCAACACCTCTGCAGATGAGAATGGGATCAAACGAGGTGACTTTTTTGTAAGTATTGACGGGGAAGAGCTCACGGCCGACAATTATGCGCGCCTGCTGGAGCCTGCCACCTACACCATTGGCCTGGCCGAAATTGTTAATGGTTCCATAACGCCTACCGGCAGGGAAGTGACTTTGGTTAAGGAAGAATATACCAGTAACCCGGTTTTCTTTGCTGAAAACCTGGAGCTGGAGGCCGGTAAAGTAGGTTATATCATGTACAATGGATTCACCGGAAATTTTGATGGTTATTTGAACAATACCTTCGGGATGTTTAAATCTGAAGGCATCACAGATCTTATTCTTGACCTTAGGTATAACAGCGGAGGCTCTGTAGAATCGGCTGTTGACCTGTCCAGTATGATCACCGGCCAATATAACGGGGAGGTTTTTTCAACCGAACAATGGAATGAAGATTACCAAACCTATTTTGAAGAAAATGATCCCGAGCGGCTCATCAACCGTTTTAACAACAAAATACGAACCGGAGAGCTCATCAACAGCCTTAACCTGAACAAGGTTTACGTGATCACCACCCTAAGGACGGCATCAGCCAGTGAATTATTGATCAATGGTCTGGAGCCTTATATCGATGTCATTCAGGTAGGAAAATCCACAACCGGAAAATTTCAGGCCTCTGTTACCTTATATGATTCACCTGATTTTAGACGCAAGGGTGCAAATCTTTCCCACACTTATGCCATACAACCGCTTATCTATAAGTCCCTTAATGCAGCCGGGGTAACCGATTATTTCGATGGATTGCCACCCGATGTGGAACTGGCTGAAGATATTACCAATCTGGGAGTAATAGGAGACCCGGGGGAGCCGTTGCTGGAAGCAGCCCTTAACCATCTACAGGGAGTACCACAGCAGAAAAGGCCGTCACCAGATAAGCCCTACAGCTTTGTTGGGGAAAGCGGCATGCAGGATCTTCTCTACCAAAAGATGTATGACGAAAAAGCGCCGCCCCGCCTCAAAGAGTAAAAAGTGGAATAATACTTGTATTTTCTTTTTTACTTTGAAGTATTTGTGGTTATTTTTAGCCCTGGTCAAAAATATATCCTATGAAAATGAATAAATTACTATTACCCGTACTGGCAGCAGGGCTTTTTTTCACTTCCTGCTCCAAAGATGATGAGATTACAGAAGAACCGATAGTAGAAGAGAAGAAGAATCTGGAAGTAGAGGAATTCATTTATGCAGGGATGAATGAGATCTATCTCTATAAGGCCGATGTACCTGAACTAACCGATGGCTATTTTTCCACCACCGAAAAAAGAAAAGAGTATCTGGGATCCTTTGAATCCCCTGAAGCTTTGTTTAAAGACCTGATGTCCTCTCAGGACAGGTTTAGTTTTATGACTGATGATTATGTCGCCCTGGAAAATAGATTCAAAGGAGTGAGCACAACCACCGGGATGAATTATTTCCTGGGATACATTGGAAATAGCGAAGATCTTTATGGCATGGTACGTTATGTACTTCCGGGCACTTCTGCAGAGGCAGAAGGCGTGAAGCGCGGGGATGTATTTACAAAGATCGATGGCACGCAAATGAACCTCGGCAATTACCAGGAACTTTTAGACAGGAGCAGCTTTACCATTGACATCAACTCTATTGAGAACAACACTATCACTTCTACAGATAAAACCATTACCCTGCAACAGCAAGAATATACGGCTAATCCCGTTTTCATTAAAGAAGTGATCGAAGTAGAAGGTATTAAGGTGGGCTACCTGATGTACAACAGTTTCACATCAGATTTTGACAACGCTTTAAATGACGCCTTTGGAGAATATAAAGGACAGGGGATCACAGAACTCATTCTCGATTTACGCTATAATGGCGGCGGGTCTGTAAGATCCACCGTTGATCTTGCCAGCATGATCACCGGGCAGTTCCCGGGAGATATCTTTCTAAAACAACAGTGGAATGAAAAATACCAAAATGCATGGGATGCGGAGAATTATATTGACCGCTTCAATACGGAATTGAGAACAGGAGAAAACATCAACAGCCTAAACCTGAATAAAGTGCATGTCCTCACCACAAGACGCTCCGCCTCTGCCAGTGAGCTGATTATCAACGGACTGGAGGCTTATATTGATGTGGTCCAGATAGGCCAGACCACCACTGGAAAATTCCAGGCTTCTGTGACCCTTTATGACAGCCCGAATTTTTCCCGCAAACATAGCAACCTCAACACGAACCATACCTATGCTATACAGCCGCTGGTATACAAATCTTCAAATGCAAATGGTGTGACTGATTATATTGACGGATTGGCGCCAGATGTTGAAATTAAGGAAGACCTAAACAATTATGGTATTTTAGGTGATACAGAGGAAACCCTGCTACAGGCAGCTCTCAACCATATTTTAGGAAAACCGCAGGACCAGGAGAAAGCGGCAATGGCAAAAAGAAGTCAGGAGAAATTTCCAGCCATTGGAGAAACTGGAATGGAATCACCTGACTACCAGCGCATGTACATTGACAAATTACCGGTCGAAATCACACGTAAACAAGAGTAATTTTTATATCTACAGTAAAAAAATCCCGCTTGATGGAGTGCCCCTAAAAAGTTAGACACTATTGGGGGCATTTTTATGAGTAGAAAAATGAAATAGGTAAAGTCTTTTAGAAATAAGAGAGGTTAAGGCAGTATTGGAGGAAAATCAAGGGATTAACATGGTAAGGGATAAGA
>JBEPWW010000023.1:0-15000 GCA_041642215.1 Salinimicrobium sp.
CTGGTATTGTTCATGCAGGTATTGGGAAAGCATCTTTTGATGCCGACAAGATCGCAGGAAATGCCAGAGAGTTATTAACTACCCTGGTAAAATTAAAACCTCAGGCTGCTAAAGGTGTGTATATAAAGAGTATCTACATGTCAAGCACCATGAGTCCTAGTGTAGAAATAGATACTAAAAGGTTCACTGAGCAATAATAATATTAGATTATGACAAGAGAAGAAAAATCAAGAGTAATTGAAGATTTAACTGCCCAGTTAACTGAAAATACAACTATTTATTTAGCAGATATTTCAGGTTTGAACGCCGGGAATACTACAAATTTACGTCGTGCCTGTTTTAAGGCCAATGTAAAGCTTGCGGTAGTTAAAAATACTTTATTGGCTAAGGCCATGGAAAGTTCAGATAAAGATTTTGGCGAGCTTCCTTCTGTTTTGAAGGGGAATACGTCCATCATGTTTTCTGAAACCGGAAATGCACCGGCTAAAGTTATAAAAGAATTCAGAAAGAAATCTGATAGACCTCTTCTAAAGGGAGCTTTCGTTGAAGAAGCGATCTACGTAGGAGATGATTACCTGGAGACCCTGGTGAACATCAAGTCAAAAGAAGAAGTTATTGGAGATATCATCGGATTGCTACAATCACCTGCTAAGAACGTTGTTTCTGCGCTTAAATCTGGTGGCGGTAAAATCGCTGGAATTCTTAAGACCCTTTCTGAGAAGGAAGGATAATCCAAGTACGCACTTTTTAACAAATATAAATTAAAGAACATTTTAAAAACGATAGAAAATGGCAGATTTAAAAGATTTCGCAGAACAATTGGTTAACTTGACAGTAAAAGAAGTTAATGAGTTAGCTGATATACTAAAAGAAGAGTACGGTATCGAGCCTGCTGCTGCAGCTGTAGCTGTTGCTGGTGGAGCCGGTGGTGGTGAAGAAGCTGTTGAAGAGCAATCAGAATTTGACGTAATTCTTAAAGCTCCGGGTGGATCTAAACTAGCCGTAGTGAAATTAGTAAAAGAACTTACCGGTCTTGGTCTTAAAGACGCTAAAGAATTGGTAGATAGTGCTCCTAAAGCAGTAAAAGAAGGAGTTGCAAAAGACGAAGCTGAAGCATTAAAAGCACAGTTAGAAGAAGCAGGAGCTGAGGTTGAGCTTAAGTAAGCGAGACCAACAAACTTATATAGGTTTAGACCCGGAGATTAGGTTCTCTGAGGTCTAAACCCTTTTGCGTTAATAAATAGTTTTTATTCCGCACCCATTTTTTTAATAACATAATTCCGTCCATTGATGTTAGCAACGCAAACTGAAAGATTGAATTTCTCTTCTGTAAAGAACAGGCCTGACTATCCTGACTTTCTGGATATCCAGATTAAGTCGTTCCAGGACTTCTTTCAATTAGAAACGAAATCAGAAGAAAGAGGAAATGAGGGTCTTTACAATACCTTCATGGAGAACTTTCCAATTACGGACACCCGTAATCAATTCGTACTAGAATTTTTAGACTATTTTGTGGACCCGCCGAGATATTCCCTTCAGGAATGTATTGAGCGTGGGCTTACTTATAGTGTACCGCTAAAAGCACGGTTAAAGCTTTATTGTACAGACCCGGAACACGAGGACTTCGAGACCATCGTGCAGGACGTGTATTTAGGGACTATCCCTTATATGACCCCTAGCGGGACATTTTGTATTAACGGTGCAGAGCGCGTGGTTGTTTCTCAGTTGCACCGCTCTCCTGGAGTATTCTTTGGACAGTCATTCCATGCAAACGGGACAAAATTATATTCTGCCCGTGTGATCCCATTTAAGGGGTCATGGATTGAATTCGCTACCGATATCAACAGCGTAATGTACGCGTATATCGACAGAAAGAAAAAGTTACCTGTAACCACCCTTTTCCGCGCGATTGGATTTGAACGGGATAAGGACATTTTGGAAATATTTGACCTTGCAGAGGAAGTGAAGGTCTCCAAAACAGGTTTGAAAAAAGTATTGGGCCGTAGATTGGCCGCTCGTGTCTTGAACACCTGGTATGAGGATTTCGTAGATGAAGATACAGGAGAGGTTGTTTCAATTGAACGTAATGAGATCGTTCTTGACCGTGATACCGTTCTTGAAAAAGAACATATAGAAGAAATAGTAGAAACAGGTTCCAAAACCATTCTACTACACAAAGAGGATAATCAAACCGGAGATTATGCGATTATCCATAATACATTGCAGAAAGATCCAACCAACTCCGAAAAGGAAGCGGTGGAACATATATACCGTCAACTTCGTAATGCCGAACCACCCGATGAGGAAACGGCCCGCGGAATCATTGACAAACTGTTCTTCTCAGATCAACGTTATAATTTAGGGGAAGTTGGTCGTTACCGGATGAACAAAAAACTGGGTCTTGATATTGCCATGGATAAGCAGGTGCTTACCAGGGAGGATATCATAACCATAGTTAAATACCTTATTGAATTAATCAATTCCAAGGCAGAGGTAGATGATATTGACCACCTTTCCAACCGTCGTGTACGAACGGTAGGTGAGCAGTTATCTCAGCAGTTTGGTGTTGGTTTGGCCCGTATGGCCCGTACCATTCGTGAGCGTATGAACGTACGGGACAACGAAGTGTTTACACCAATTGACTTGATCAATGCGAAGACCCTGTCTTCTGTGATCAACTCTTTCTTTGGTACCAACCAGTTGTCGCAGTTCATGGACCAGACGAACCCATTGGCAGAGATCACGCACAAGCGTAGATTATCAGCTCTTGGGCCCGGAGGTCTTTCCAGGGAAAGAGCAGGTTTTGAGGTACGTGATGTTCACTATACACACTACGGAAGGCTTTGTCCTATCGAGACCCCTGAAGGTCCTAACATTGGATTGATTTCTTCACTTTCTGCCTATGCTAAAGTGAATTCAATGGGATTCCTTGAAACTCCCTACAGGGAAGTGGTCGACGGAAAAGTTAATATTTCTGAAGAGCCGAGGTACCTGAGTGCAGAAGAGGAAGAGGAGAAAATGATCGCCCAGGCGAACATTCCTATGGGAGAAGATGGAACCATAGAATCTGAAAAAGTAATTGCCCGTGAGGAAGGTGACTTCCCGGTAGTAGATCCAAACCAGGTTCACTATATGGACGTTGCTCCAAACCAGATCGCCTCCATTTCGGCTTCTTTGATCCCGTTCCTGGAACATGATGATGCGAACCGTGCCCTGATGGGATCTAACATGATGCGTCAGGCCGTACCGTTATTGAGGGTGGATTCCCCAATCGTAGGTACCGGACTGGAAAGACAGGTCGCTACAGATTCAAGGGTGTTGATCAATGCTGAAGGTGAAGGAACCGTAGAGTATGTAGATGCTAACCAGATCATCATAAAGTACGACAGAACTGAAGAAGAGCGTATGGTAAGCTTTGATTCAGATTCTAAAGTATATAACCTGGTTAAGTTTAGAAAGACCAACCAGGGAACATCCATCAACCTGAAGCCTATCGTAAGGGTAGGAGACAGGGTAAGTAAAGGACAGGTTCTTTGCCAGGGATATGCTACCGAAGCCGGAGAACTTGCTTTGGGTAGGAACATGAAGGTTGCCTTCATGCCCTGGAAAGGATACAACTTTGAGGATGCGATCGTAATTTCTGAAAAAGTAGTTAGAGATGATATTTTCACCTCTATACATATAGATGAATATTCTCTGGAAGTTCGGGATACCAAATTAGGTAACGAAGAATTGACCAATGATATTCCTAACGTTTCTGAAGAGGCTACAAAAGACCTTGATGAGAACGGTATGATTAGGATAGGTGCCGAGGTTAAACCTGGTGATATCCTTATTGGTAAGATCACTCCTAAAGGAGAAAGTGATCCTACTCCGGAAGAAAAACTGCTTAGGGCCATCTTTGGTGATAAGGCCGGAGATGTTAAGGATGCATCTTTAAAAGCTTCTCCGTCCCTTAGAGGGGTGGTGATAGATAAGAAATTATTTGCACGTGCCATCAAGGATAAGCGCAAGAGAGCACAGGATAAGGAAGATGTAGCAGCTCTTGAGAAGAAGTACGAAGCGAAATTTGCCATTCTAAAGTCTGAACTGGTCGATAAGCTTTTCGCGATCATTGGCGGGAAAACAGCGCAGGGAGTACAGAATGACCTTGGGGAAGAGATCCTTCCAAAAGGAAAGAAGTATACTCAGAAGATGCTGAATTCTGTTGATGACTATGCACACCTGACGCAGGGAACCTGGACCACAGATGATCACCTGAACGCGTTGGTAGCAGATCTTCTGCACAACTACCGCATCAAGGAAAACGACATCCAGGGTAACCTAAGGAGAGAGAAGTTCACACTTTCAGTTGGAGATGAATTGCCCTCTGGTATCATTAAGCTTGCGAAGATCTATATCGCGAAGAAGCGAAAATTGAAAGTTGGGGATAAGATGGCAGGACGTCACGGGAACAAAGGTATTGTTGCCAGAATCGTTCGTCAGGAAGATATGCCGTTCCTTGATGATGGAACCCCTGTTGATATCGTGTTGAACCCGCTTGGGGTACCTTCACGTATGAACATCGGGCAGATCTATGAAACGGTGCTTGGATGGGCCGGACAAAAGTTAGGTAGAAAGTATGCTACTCCAATTTTTGACGGTGCTACCCTGGATCAGATCAATGAACTTACAGATGAGGCGGGAGTGCCA
This sequence comes from Salinimicrobium sp., assembly GCA_041642215.1. GTDB lineage: Bacteria > Bacteroidota > Bacteroidia > Flavobacteriales > Flavobacteriaceae > Salinimicrobium. The sequence continues at coordinate 4,693 of JBEPWW010000023.1, forward strand.
AGATTTGGACATACCTATCTTTATGATGGAGGAACGGGAGATCGTTTCGACCAGCGTGCCACTGTAGGAGTCATTTATATGCTTAAACTAGGTCACATGATCGAGGATAAGATGCACGCGAGATCTATTGGACCATACTCATTGATCACCCAGCAGCCTCTTGGAGGTAAAGCACAATTTGGTGGTCAGCGATTTGGTGAGATGGAGGTTTGGGCACTGGAAGCATATGGTGCTTCTGCTACCCTGCGTGAGATTCTTACTGTGAAGTCTGATGATGTAATAGGAAGAGCCAAGACGTATGAAGCCATCGTAAAAGGTGAGCCTATGCCGGAACCTGGACTACCTGAATCTTTCAACGTACTTATGCACGAATTGAAAGGTCTGGGATTAGATATAAGATTAGAAGAATAAAGTTTTGCAGTGCGTTGTTCACGCAACGCACTGCAATTTTACAATAATTAGATAGCACCATTTATTATGGCTAGAAATAATGATAAGAATACAGTACAGAGGTTCAATAAGATCTCTATAGGTTTGGCTTCACCCGAGTCCATTTTGGCTGAGTCTCGTGGGGAAGTCCTGAAGCCGGAAACTATCAATTATCGTACGCACAAACCCGAACGGGATGGCCTTTTCTGTGAGCGCATATTTGGACCTGTAAAGGATTACGAATGTGCCTGTGGAAAGTATAAAAGGATCCGTTATAAAGGGATTGTTTGTGACAGGTGTGGTGTAGAGGTGACCGAAAAGAAAGTACGTAGGGATCGCGTGGGACACATCAACCTGGTGGTTCCTGTAGCGCATATCTGGTACTTCCGTTCGTTACCTAATAAAATTGGATACCTGCTTGGTCTTCCATCCAAGAAATTGGATATGATCATTTACTACGAACGATACGTGGTAATTCAGGCGGGTATTGCCAAGAATGAAGAAGGCGAGCCCTTAAAGAAAATGGATTTTCTAACAGAAGAGGAATACCTGAACATCCTGGATTCTCTTCCGCAGGAAAACCTGTACCTTGATGACAATGATCCAAATAAGTTCATTGCAAAAATGGGTGCGGAATGTCTAATCGAGATCTTGCAGCGTTTAGACCTTGATTCACTTTCTTATGAACTAAGACATAAAGCAAACAACGAAACTTCCAAACAGCGTAAGACCGAGGCGCTTAAACGTCTTCAGGTTGTGGAATCACTTCGTGACGCAAATAAGAATCGCGAAAACCGCCCAGAGTGGATGATCATGAAGGTTATTCCAATCATCCCGCCAGAGTTGCGCCCATTGGTGCCGCTTGATGGAGGACGTTTTGCGACTTCAGATCTGAATGACCTGTACCGTAGGGTGATCATTCGTAACAACCGTTTGAAGCGGTTAATGGAGATCAAAGCTCCTGAAGTGATCCTTCGTAACGAAAAACGAATGCTGCAGGAATCTGTGGATTCGTTGTTCGACAATACCAGGAAATCTTCGGCAGTGAAGACAGATTCTAACAGGCCGCTTAAATCACTTTCAGATTCCCTGAAAGGAAAACAAGGTCGTTTCCGTCAAAACTTACTGGGTAAACGTGTGGATTATTCGGCACGTTCGGTAATTGTTGTTGGACCGGAATTGAAGTTGTTTGAGTGTGGACTTCCAAAAGACATGGCAGCCGAACTTTACAAGCCTTTCGTAATCAGGAAATTGATCGAAAGAGGAATTGTGAAGACCGTAAAATCTGCCAAGAAGATAATAGACAAAAAAGAGCCGGTAGTATGGGATATCCTTGAAAATGTATTGAAAGGACACCCGGTATTACTAAACCGTGCTCCTACGCTTCACCGATTGGGGATACAGGCATTCCAGCCTAAACTTATTGAAGGTAAGGCGATACAGTTACACCCATTGGCATGTACGGCATTTAACGCCGATTTTGACGGGGATCAAATGGCGGTTCATTTACCGTTAGGACCGGAAGCGATCCTTGAAGCGCAGCTTTTAATGCTGGGGTCTCACAATATTCTGAACCCTGCAAACGGTTCTCCTGTAACGGTACCATCTCAGGATATGGTTCTGGGTCTTTACTATATGACGAAGGCCAGAAAATCCACTCCAGAGGTTCCTGTTAAAGGAGAAGGCCTTACTTTCTATTCAATAGAAGAGGTGGTTATTGCTTACAACCAGAAGCGGGTTGATCTTAACGCAATGATCAAGATCCGGGCTAAGGATTTCAATGAAGCCGGTCAACTGGTGTACCAGATCATTGACACTACCGTAGGGCGTGTCCTGTTTAATGAGGCTGTGCCTGAGAAAGCCGGATTTGTGAATGAAGTACTTACCAAAAAATCCCTTAGGGATATTATTGGTAATATTTTGAAGCTTACCAGCGTACCGGAAACTTCAGAATTCCTTGATGTTATCAAGGAGATGGGGTATGGTTATGCATTCCGCGGTGGTTTGAGTTTTAGTCTTGGAGATATTATTATTCCTGAAGAAAAGCAGGGAATGATCGATGACGCCAATGAGCAGGTTGCCGGTATCATAGGTAACTATAATATGGGTCTTATTACCAACAACGAGCGGTACAACCAGGTAATTGATATCTGGACATCTACCAATGCCGGTCTTACCGAATTGGCTATGAAGCGTATTCGTGAGGATAACCAGGGATTCAACTCGGTATATATGATGCTTGACTCCGGAGCGAGGGGATCTAAAGAACAGATTCGTCAGTTAACCGGTATGCGTGGATTGATGGCCAAACCTAAAAAATCTACTTCAGGAGGTGGGGAAATTATTGAAAACCCGATCCTGTCGAACTTTAAGGAGGGTCTATCCATTCTTGAATACTTTATCTCAACGCACGGTGCCCGTAAAGGTCTTGCCGATACCGCACTAAAAACTGCCGATGCTGGTTACCTGACCCGTCGTTTGGTGGATGTATCGCAGGATGTGATCGTGAACGAAGAAGATTGTGGCACATTGAGAGGTGTGGACGTAGCACCGTTGAAGAAGAATGAGGAGATCGTGGAGTCTCTTGGAGAGCGTATCCTTGGTAGGTCAGCTTTGCATGATGTCTACAACCCGATCACCAATGAGTTATTGGTTTCTGCCAACGAGGAGATCACTGAGGATATTGTAAAAAAAATCACAGATGCCCCTATAGAAAGCGTAGAAGTACGTTCTGCACTCACTTGTGAGGCTAAGAAAGGTATTTGTGTGAAATGCTATGGCCGTAACCTTGCCACCAACAAAACGGTGCAAAAAGGAGAGGCAGTAGGAGTTGTGGCCGCCCAGTCTATTGGAGAACCGGGAACACAGCTTACCCTACGAACCTTCCACGTTGGGGGTATTGCAGGGAACATTTCTGAGGAAAATAAATTGATCGCAAAATTCGATGGAATAGCAGAGATCGAAGATCTAAAAACCGTAGAAGGGGAAGCCCCGGATGGTGGACAGGCTGAGATCGTTATTTCGCGAACTTCTGAGATGAAACTAAAAGATCCAAAATCGGGTATTGTACTTAGTACAAGTAACATTCCTTATGGTTCGCAGATCTTTATCAAAGATGGAGATACCGTGTCCAAGGATGATGTGATCTGCCAGTGGGATCCCTATAACGCGGTGATCATTTCTGAATTTGCAGGTAAGATCAAATATGAGAATATCGAGCAAGGGGTGACTTATCAGGTAGAGATTGATGAGCAGACCGGATTCCAGGAAAAAGTAATTTCTGAATCCAGGAACAAGAAACTGATACCTACATTACAGATCATCGGTAAAAAGGGTGAAGTGATTCGTTCCTATAACCTTCCTGTTGGGGCACACCTAATGGTGGATAACGATGAGAAGATCAAAGTAGGTAAGATCCTTGTTAAGATCCCTCGTAAATCTTCCAAATCTGGAGATATTACAGGAGGTCTTCCACGAGTGACCGAATTGTTTGAAGCGCGTAACCCATCGAATCCGGCTGTAGTAAGTGAGATCGACGGAGTTGTTTCCTTCGGAAAGATCAAACGTGGTAACAGGGAGATCATCGTGGAATCCAAGCTAGGAGAAGTTAAGAAGTATCTTGTGAAACTTTCTAACCAGATCCTGGTTCAGGAGAATGATTACGTTCGTGCGGGAATGCCGTTATCTGACGGGTCTGTAACCCCAGAAGATATCCTTGCGATCAAAGGGCCAAGCGCCGTTCAACAGTACCTGGTGAACGAAGTTCAGGAGGTATACCGACTACAGGGAGTGAAGATCAACGATAAGCACTTTGAGGTAGTGGTAAGACAGATGATGCGTAAGGTGCGAATAGTGGATCCGGGAGATACCATCTTCCTGGAGAACCAATTAGTGCACAAGGCAGACTTTATTGAAGAGAACGATGCGATCTTTGGAATGAAGGTGGTAGAAGATGCAGGGGATTCTGAGAATCTTAAACCGGGACAGATCCTTTCTCCGCGTGAGCTTAGAGATGAGAATTCGATCCTGAGAAGAGAGGATAAGAACCTTGTGACAGCCAGGGATGTGACCCCGGCAACTGCGACACCTATCCTGCAGGGTATTACCAGAGCGTCACTACAGACCAAATCGTTCATTTCTGCGGCATCCTTCCAGGAAACCACAAAAGTATTGAATGAGGCTGCTGTAAGTGGTAAAGTTGATACACTTGAAGGACTTAAGGAGAATGTGATTGTAGGACATAGGATTCCTGCCGGAACCGGTATGAGAGAATATGATAATATAATTGTAGGTTCCAAAGAGGAATTTGATGAAATGCTTGAGAAAAAGCAGGAAGTCAATTATAATTAAAATCTGCTATAGCAGATTCTACTATGACGGAAAATCCCGGCCCTTATGGTCGGGATTTTTTTGTACTTTTAATTGATATAAAAAACAATCAAATGAGCGAAGAGAACAAAAAGAAAAAGGGGCAGATCAATATAGAACTCGACGAGAAGGTAGCTGAAGGTACCTACTCAAATTTGGCGATCATCAATCATTCGGTTTCAGAATTTGTGGTGGATTTTGTGAGTATCATGCCGGGGACCCCGAAGAGCAAAGTGAAGTCCAGGATCATTTTGACGCCCCAGCACGCAAAGAGGCTCTTAAAGGCCCTGGGGGATAATGTAAACCGTTTCGAGAAGGCACATGGAGAGATCAAGGATTACGATCAACCGCCAATCCCGCTTAATTTTGGACCAACAGGGCAGGCATAACCAGGATGAATTTAATTTTCTTTTCCTTTGAAGCAGTGGCAGGCCCTCTGGCGGTTCTGTTTTTAGGTTTTTTGGTCGTATTCTGGATCTATTGTCTGGTTGATATCCTAATTTCCAGATTCAGGGGAGCCGAGAAACTTTTGTGGTTCCTGCTGGTATTCATGGCGCCCGGGATAGGGACTATTATTTATCTGCTTTTAGGAAGAAGGACAAGAAAGCATAGGCGGAGATTCCAGCCATTCATAAAACAGGAAACAGATTAAATTTTGAACCCGAAGTTTTGCTTCGGGTTTTAATTTCCTGTGCTATGGAGATGTCATCAAAAAAAAATAGGCTTGCTCATACCGCGTGAGGGAACAGAGTGCTTTTTTCTTTATCTGTTATGCCTGTGCCGGATGCTTATTTCCAGAAAAAATATGGCTTTCCTAATAATATTTGAAATATGGCACAGCGTATAAAATCCTACCGCGAATTCTATCGTTTCTATCTTTTCGAGCACCAGAATAAAACCAGTCGCATCCTGCATTTTACAGGTACCTTTCTTGTTTTTGTCTTGTTGTTCCTGGCTATTTTCAATGGCTGGGGCTGGGAATGGATATTTTTGCCACTGGTAGGTTATGGTTTTGCCTGGGTGGGGCACGCTTTTTTTGAAAAGAATAAACCTGCCATTTTTCGTTATCCCTTCTGGAGCCTGATTTCTGATTTTAAGCTGTTCTTTGAGGTCCTTTCCGGAAGAAAGGGTTTTGACTCGCGGAGAGATTCCTGAGTGGAGCTAGACAGGCCTAATAAAAAGAGGCTGTCTAACCTCATCCTGAATTTATTTCCAGATCTCAACCACAATACAAGCTTTCCAGGCAGCCACTTCGTAATTGTTTCTCTCTTAATTAAACTCCGATGTAAAATGGAATTTTATGGAAGGGTATTTCTGCTGTGCCATTTGCAGGGAGAAAGCAGAATCTGCAAGGAACACCAGTTGCCCCTGCTTATCTTTAGCCAGGAATTTTGATTTCACCCTTTTAAAATCCTTGAACTCTTCATTTTTAGAGTCCTGTGGTTCTATCCAACAAGCTTTATGAACATTGAGGTTCTCATAGGTACACTTTGCTCCGTATTCATGTTCGAGACGGTACTGGATCACTTCGAACTGTAGTGCTCCCACTGTTCCTATTACCTTTCGACCATTCAGTTCCAGCGTGAACAGCTGGGCTACCCCTTCGTCCATTAACTGGTCGATCCCTTTTTCCAGTTGCTTGGATTTCATTGGGTCGGCGTTATTGATATACCGGAAATGTTCCGGGGAGAAGCTGGGTATCCCTCTATATTGTAGCTGTTCCCCTTCGGTCAAAGTGTCTCCTATTTTAAAATTCCCCGTGTCATGAAGCCCCACAATATCGCCGGGATAAGAAACATCCACGATCTCCTTCTTTTCAGCAAAAAAAGCGTTCGGGCTCGAGAATTTCAGGTTCTTCCCGTGACGTACATGCAGGTAAGGCTTGTTCCGCTCAAACTTTCCGCTAACGATCTTTATAAAAGCCAGCCGGTCGCGGTGCTTGGGATCCATGTTTGCATGGATCTTAAATACGAAGCCGGTGAAATCCTCCTCGTTGGGCTCCACTTTTCGGGTGTCACTGTCTTTTGCCCGGGGAGTAGGGGCGATGGTGATAAAACAGTCCAGTAGTTCCCGTACTCCAAAGTTGTTAAGGGCTGATCCAAAAAATACCGGTTGAAGATCTCCGGCAAGATATTCCTCCCTGTCGAATTCAGGATATACCCCCTGGGCAAGCTCCAGCTCGTCCCGAAGGTTAGCGGCCGCGGTTCCCCCGATCAACTGGTCCAGTTCTTCTGAAGCCAGGTTCGAGATCTCCACCGTTTCCTCAATATCTTTCCTGGGATCCCCGGTAAAAAGGTTTACATTCTGTTCCCATATATTATAGATCCCTTTGAAATCATATCCCATTCCAATAGGGAAACTCAATGGGGTCACCGTGAGGTTTAGCTTTTGTTCGATCTCATCCAGCAGTTCAAAGGCATCCTTCCCTTCCCGGTCCATTTTATTGATGAAAACGATCATGGGAATGTTCCTCATGCGGCAAACTTCCACCAGTTTTTCTGTTTGTTCTTCCACCCCTTTTGCCACATCGATCACTACGATCACACTGTCCACAGCCGTAAGGGTCCTAAAGGTATCTTCGGCAAAGTCCTTGTGCCCCGGGGTGTCCAGGATGTTGATCTTAATATCTTTATATTCAAAACCAAGTACAGAAGTCGCAACCGAGATCCCTCTTTGCCGCTCGATCTCCATAAAGTCACTGGTTGCCCCTTTTTTTATCTTATTCTATTTCACCGCTCCTGCTTCCTGGATAGCCCCTCCAAAAAGTAACAGCTTTTCGGTTAAAGTGGTTTTTCCGGCATCAGGGTGAGAGATAATTCCAAAAGTTCTGCGTCTCTTGATTTCGTCTGTGAATTTCATAGGTCAAATTAAGGCTGCAAAGATAATTATTTGGATGTGAATTTCAGGCTTTTGAAACGGAATGAAATAAGAGTTTTCAGAAAAGAAGATTATCCTTTTCAGACCTATTTTGTACATTTGAGGTTCAAATTTTAGAATGGAAGAAGAAAAAGTTATTCTGGTTAACGAAAAGGATGAACAAATAGGTCTGATGCCCAAGATGGAAGCGCATGAAAAAGGCTTGTTGCACAGGGCCTTTTCGGTTTTTGTCTTTAATAATGACAATAAGCTCATGATACAGCAGCGGGCCCTGGGCAAATACCACTCCCCCGGCTTATGGACCAATACGGTTTGTAGTCATCAAAGGGAAGGGGAGTCCAACGTAGAGGCCGGTAAAAGAAGGCTTCAGGAAGAAATGGGCTTTAGTACAGATCTCAAGGATACCATATCCTTCATCTATAAAGCGCCTTTTGATAACGGCCTTACAGAACATGAATTCGATCATATCCTTATAGGGAATTATGACGGGGAGCCTAATTTAAATCCGGAGGAGGCGCATGACTGGAAATGGGTTTCCCTGGATGTCCTGAAAAAGGATATGGTGGATAACCCAGAGATCTATACCGAGTGGTTCAAGATCATTTTTGACAAGTATTATAAGTACATCAGCAATGAAGGTAACGGTCAATAGAAGAGCTCATTTTAATGCCGCCCATCGACTTTTTCGAAAGGAGTGGGATGATGCCAGGAATGAAGCGGTTTTCGGGAAATGCAGTAATCCTAATTATCATGGGCATAATTATGAACTTATAGTGGCTGTAACTGGGGAGGTAGATCCCAATACAGGTTTCGTGATGGACCTGAAAGATCTGAAAGAACTGATCTATACGGAGGTTGAAACTCCTTTTGATCACAAAAACCTCAATGTGGAGGTGCCGGAATTTCGAGATCTCAACCCAACAGCAGAGAATATTGCTGTGGTGATCTGGCGAAAACTGCGAAATAAACTGAAGGCCTCTCTTGATCTGGAGGTTACCTTATATGAAACCCCGCGGAATTTTGTGACCTATTCAGGGGACTGAAAAAAGTTAAACAAAAAGTCTTGCATAATTGCAAAAAGGTGTAAATTCGCAGCTGAAAATTGAAGCACGATGGCGAATAAAAGAACATTAAAAAGAGATATTAATTACGTTTTAGGGGATATTATTGAAGCGGCTTACCTGCATCAAATAACACACCCAAAAGAAGATCCTGCAAAAGCTGATGCGATAGTTGATGAGGCTATTACCGATTTTGACGAATTGATCAGCAAGATGAATCAAAAGGATGTTGAAAATAAAAAACAACATTTTCGCAACATTCAGCGGGACCTGGAAGCAAAAGCAACCGTTCTTGTTAACAAGATAAACGAACTTTAATTTAAAGTAAGTATTGGCCGATGTAGCTCAGCTGGCTAGAGCAGCTGATTTGTAATCAGCAGGTCGTGGGTTCGAGTCCCTCCATCGGCTCTTAGGTTGAAACCTCTCTTTTTGAGAGGTTTTTTTTTGGATTATTCAGAGGGACGAGAAATTCCTGCGGGCAGGCAGGCAGGTATCCCGAGCACGTCCTTTTTTGGGCGCAGATGAGGGGGAGTTTCTCCATCGGCACTTGAATAAAAGCTCCTCCCTTTTTTTGAGAGGGGCCTTTTTGTTGGAAGAAATAGGGGCGAGAATCGCACCTGTTTCGGGTGCACAGGAGGCCTGTTGAAAATGAAAGGGTTATTTCCGAAGCAGGCAGTCTGCTCAAACAAAAAAGACGACCGTAGGCCGTCTTTTTATTGAGTAAGAGAAATTCTTTTACTGAACCATTTTCTGCTTTTCCTCTTCTTCAAGACGTTCTTTAAGAAAGGACTCAAGGCTTTGACCGTATAAGGATCGCTGTATTTCCGGATCCAGGGATTTATAGATCGTATCCAGATATTTTATATTAGCATCATGTATTTCTGAGATCGCCAGGTAAGGCGCGACTTCCAGATCTTTGTTGTTCAGAGCGAAATTAACTGTGAACAGGTATTTTCTCCTTAAGAGCTGGTCGTATTCTTTTGCGGTGGAATCCACCAGTTCTGTGTTATTTTCTTGCTGAGCTTTGAAATGATTTTGTATTAACTCCAGGTTTCTGTCATTGAAGCGCTGCATCATATTGCGATATTCCATCAGTTTCTTCTGGTTATGAGAACCTTCAACTACCGCATCTGTGTTGAAATTCTGCAGGGTAGTATTAATGATCATCTCCCCGGGTTCTGCAAAAAACAATATATGATCATCATACGGGCTGCTTCCCGGTTTTTCCAGGTACAGATAGAGAACCTGCGGCGTTTCAATATAGGTGTTCAGGCTAAAGCTAGGGTCTCCCTGTATGACTATGGAATCCAGGGTAACAAGGGAGGTGTCCTGTACTTTCTGTAAATATAAAGTGCCTTTTTTTAGGCCCTGTACTTTACCTGTTATATTCAGGTTGGCGTCATCTTTCTTTGAACAAGCTGCAAAGCAACAAAGGGCAACAACTAGAACTGCTAATTTTTTCATGTAAATAGTGAGATGGATAGGTTACAAATATCTTAAAAAAAAATGTTTTTTGCTAACCGCCCGCAGCGATTTGCATTAGAATCGTACTGAGGATTGCACCGTATGAGAT
>JBEPWW010000024.1:0-14710 GCA_041642215.1 Salinimicrobium sp.
AATGGGTAAGCATAGTACGCACCGTAATGGGGCCACTATCCGGATACTGCTGTTGAAGATCAAACCAGGGAAGCAGGTCTTCTATAGGGTCATCCAGGCGTAGTTTTCCCTCATCATACAGCTTCATGATTGCCACGGCAGTAAAAAGTTTGGAGATGGAACAGATACTATACAGCGTGGAGGGTTCAGAGGCTTTCCCCTCTTCAAGATTGGAACTTCCAAAACTTCCTTTCCAAAGGATCTCCTGGTCATCTACGATACTGGCAGAAATGCCGGGCAGTTTTTCGAAATCTTTTTGTGCTTCCAGCCAAACCTCAATAAGGTTAAACGCTTCTGAATAGTCTTTTTCGGAATTCTGGGCCAAAGCCGGTTGTAATACCAGGCAGAGGAGGAGGTAAAAGGTGAATCTTTTCATTGTGGTTTAGATTTAGTTTTAGTGAATATATATAACTCTATGGGAAATTATGATCCAAAGCCGGTAATACGGGTTATATCTGTTTGAGGTTGTCCAGCATATTCTCCAGGTCCTCCCGGGAATAATGCTTCCCGTCCTTAATTACTGCCCGTATTTGTCTAAGATGCTCCAGGTCCTCGAGGGGGTCCTTTTCCAGGATGAGCAGGTGAGCTACTTTTCCCTCTTCTATACTGCCGTAATACTTTTCCAGTTCAAAGAACCGGGGGCCATTGATAATACTTGTGATAAGGGCTTCCCGTGGGGTCAATCCCGCATCTCTCAATCGCAACAACTCTTCATGTAAAGACCCTCCGGGATAGACATAAGAGTTAAACGGCCCGCAATCTGATCCTGACAGGAGCGGAATCCCAGCATCATACATGGGCTTGATCATTTCCATGGATTTCTTTTCCATCTTGTCTCTCATGGTACTGCCACTGGCACGGGCACGTTTTGCACCCTCAATCCGGCCTTCGTAGGTCTTTTGTATGCCGCTGCCTATAAAAGGCAGTAATTCATCACGACTGTGATCCTCATCCAGGATCTCTGAAAGCGTTTTTCCAATGTGCAGGGTAGGAACTATAAACACATTCTTCTCCTTCATTTTTCGAAAAGCTTCCCCGGCCAGTTCGTGATCATAGGTTTCAATGATCTTACTCATCATGCCGTAACCGGGATTGACCCGGGTAAGACTGTCGGCAAGGGGAGACGTTGACTTCAGGATGTAATAAAGGTGCTCTGAACCATCCAGTCCAAGATCTGCTGCCCTGAGAATATCTGCCGTGAGCGGCATATGCCCCGTGGTTTTCAGGCCACGTTCTTCCGCAGCTTCTATTATCCCGTAGAAAGCTTCCTTTGTGAGGTTTCCATCATACATTTTGACATAATCCACATCTAAAGATTCCAGGGAATCGAGTGCAGCATTGATATCTTCCTGGGTTTCCACCTTTATGGATCCGGGCCAGGCAGGTTTGCTGCCGTCGAGCTTTGGTCCTGAAGTGTAGATATGAGGTCCATCCAACTCTTTTTTACGAATTTTTTCACGCCAGGCAAGTACGGCCGGAGTGATATCCCCACCCGCATCGCGAACCGTGGTGACTCCATGGGCAAGGAATAGCGGGAGCAGATCCTTATTTTCAGAGATTAGAGTATCTCCACCCCTAAAGTGAACGTGCATATCCCAGAGTCCCGGCATGACGAACTTTTCTGCAGCATCGATAATTTCGGCGGCATCATACAGGTTCCGGTTTTCCATGTTGGCCACTCCCGTTATGGTGTCCCCGGAAATTGCAACCAATTGATCTCCCGTTTTCTTTCCTGATTCTACATCTATTAGGGTTGCATTCAGGATCAACAGATCGACTTTTTCTTTTTCGGGATCATTGCAGGAGATAAAAAATGGAATGAGGACCAGAAAGGGCAGGTAAAATCTTTTCATGTTTTGAGGGTATTACGGGTTGAAAGCAATTTAGTTATACAGGATCTTTACGTTTCTCCTAATCCTCTTCAAGGATAATGAGATCGGCTGAAGCGCGATTCAATGCAATAGGGATGTTGTTGATCACTGCCGTGCGAATGAGTGTTTGAATATCGTGCTCATGCCCGTGAGGTGTTTCGGCATCGATAAAAAATATAACTTTACTGATCTCCCCTTGCAGGATCTTGGCTGCCAAAAGAATATCCCCTCCGCTTGGTCCGTGTCCAAAGGCTTTCACCTTTAGGTCCAGCATGTCATTTATAAGTCGGGAGGTGTTACTGGTCCCTATCAAATGGTAACGGCTTAATATTTCCCGATGGACTTTAGCCCAATTCAAGAGATCATTTTTTCTGCTGTTGTGAGCTATGAGGGCGATTGTTTTTTCCATTGCATGATATTAAGAGGAATTGAAATAATAATTTTTCTAAAGGTATTTATTTCATCTGAAAAAATCATGGAATCCCAGAACGGGTGTTTAAGCTTTTTCTTCGGCTGAAGTCTGTGTCACTTCATAGGTGATGCTCAGGGCAAACATGAACAGCCCGTAACAAATGGTCCCTATGGCCACCAGAATAAAGGGCAGATAGCCCACATGGTCTCCTAGAAAATCAAAAGCCTTATCTGTATTCACCACGTGTTTGGCTTCTTCAAGAAAGCCTGCCTTAATGAAGAAAAAGCCAATAATTCCCAAAATGATCCCCCTTGCCGTATAGCCTGTCCAGGCAAAAAAATGGATGAGTTCCTGCTTTTCTTTATTAAAATGGGCTATACCCAGCCTTTCCTTATACCCTCTGGTTACCCCGTAGATGAATTGAACAACGGCGGTTATGCAGATAATGATCCCCAGGCCAATAATTAACCAGTCGCCCCAGTTTTCCTGTAAAATACTCTCTACTCTTTGGCGTTCTTCATAAGGCTGCCCGTCCTCCCGAAGGTTTCCAATTCCCAGCAGGACCCTTATCCCTGCATAGGCAATGAAGGCATCAGCGATGCTGCTTAAGGCGATCCCTGCCCGTCTTCCAAACCCCTGTAATTCTCTGCCATACCCGTAAGGATCATTGACGGCTTCATAGATTCGCCAAATCACATAGCTTACCATCCCCAAAAGAATGACCCATATCACAATGACTCCCCAGAAGTAATCATTTAAAAATGCAAGCAGGCTACCCTCATCTGCACCCCCTTGTTTCATCCTTAGAAAAGAAAGAACAGCGATCACGCCTATTGACAGGTATATGAGACCTGTAGATGCGGTCCCGTAAACGGGGAGATAATGAACGATCTTTTTTCTCCTTTTGTGGCCTGACATTACTTGAGCAAGCTTTGCTTCGTTTTAAGTTTTTGAGGCAAATAAGTTAGGTTTCCCTTTTCAGGACGATGTATATTTATAGCTAATTATTTTTTCGAAATTTTGAGGATCTGTATTTCCTTCGGTGTTATAAACGAGGATCCTCGAATCCAAATGCATGCCCAAACTTTTTTTGAGGCCGGCATAACGGTCATCGGTGAGCAGCGCCAGCAGTCCGGCATATCCCCCCACACCCGATTCTCCGGAAATTACCCGGGGATCATCGGCTTCGCTATTGTACAATTTCCGCATGCCTTCTTCGGCGTAGGAGTCGGGGATCTCCATGGCTGCGTCAACCGAAGCTTTCAGGATCTCCCAGGCGGTAAGGGAAGGTATTCCGCAGTTGAGGCCGGCCATAATGCTATTGAGCTTTCCGGTGGGCTGGCAGCGTTTTCCCTGCCTGAAAGATTCCAGGATCCCACTGGATTCCCGGGGTTCAACCAATACCAGTTTGGGAGCATTTTTTCCATAGCGGTTGCGGTAATACCAGGCTGCTGCGGCAGGCCAGCTGCCAACTCCCGCCTGGAGGAAGACAACATCCACTTTGGGTCCTGAAGCAGGATGAAGACTTTCTTCAAGTTCTTTAAAATGAGTGATATATCCTGCCTTAATGAGGGCAGGTATCTCCTCATATCCTTCGCTGGCGGTATCCTGCACCAGCTGCCAACCGTTTTTTTTACTCATTTTAGCGGCATAAGTACAGGTGTCGTCATAATTCATGTTAAGCTGTTCCACGGCGGCACCCTCGTTCCTGATGGCTTCAATACGGGCCGCTGTGGTTTCCTTTGGTACGAACACATGTGCTTCTTTGCCTGCCAGGCGTGCCGACCAGGCTACGGCCCGGCCGTGATTGCCATCGGTGGCGGTACAAAAGACAGGAATATCGGGGTCTTTCTCCAGGAGTTTATGAATGGCATAAGAAGCTCCCAGACCTTTAAAAGCGTTGAGGCCAAACCGGTGGGCTTCATCTTTTAGATAAAGTTTTCCCACGCCCAGATGACGTGCCTGCCCATCTAATTCCAGTAATGGAGTAGGGGCGTAGCCCGGCAGGGATGCATGAAAAGTTGCTGCCGTACTCTCCCCCAGGATCTGCGTGGTGAGATTCTGCGGAAGGGAGGCTTGTGGAGAATTAATGAAATAAGGATGGTTCATATTTTCGGCTTTTTTCAAAGGTTCTTTCCTGAAATCTTTCCGAAGATATGAAAAAGATCATTTTCGCCATTGGAACGACTTCTCATCAATGGCGCGCATGGTGCAGAGAATACCATCCAGGTGATCGTACTCATGCTGCAGCAGTTCAGACAGGTCGCCTTCCAGTTACATTTCCTGTTCTTTCCAGTCCATGTCGAGATATTTGATCCTCGCTATCTTGTGTCTTTTCACCTTCACCAGTAAATTGGGAAAGCTCATACAGTCATCCCACACCTCGAACAATTCATCGCTTAAAAAGGTAAATTCAGGGTTGATAAATACCACCGGCCTGTCAATGGTCAGATAGATGAGCCTCTTAATAACGCCCAGCTGTGGTGCGGCAATAGCACGGCCAAAGTTATACTTCATCCTTATCTCTTTCATCACGTTGTCCAGGTCTGCCACCCATGTTTCTACCAGGGGTAAATCAAATTTAAGTACTGGGTCACAGGTCTCGTAAAGCCTGGGATCTCCCAGCAGTAAAAGATCATTCAAATTCTTCATAGGTTATTTCTTTTTAACAACAGGTTGGTTAAAGATCAGGCTTTTCCTCCTCCTCAAAAAAGAATTCCATCGTATAATCTGCATATTCCGGCTTGATTATGCCACGGGCGTAAACCAGGTTATTTTCCTGATCGTATTTGTTCAGGTAAGCCGTATTGATCCTCTTCTGGATCTCATCCTCGACATCAAGTTTTCTTCCCGAAACCTTTATGATCCTGTCCCGGTACCTAATCTGTCCCCTTCCGTTTTTTACAAATTCCGTAAACCAGCTATTTGGGCTTTTGTTCCAGCTTCTGGCGAAAACCCTCCAATCTACCTCTACCATCCAGATCTTAAGAAAAGATTCTCTCTCTGTTCCCCCTTTGATTTCGGTGAGGGTGTTGGTAGTTAATTCAGTATAAAAATCCAGGGGGAATTTCATGATTTTTTATTTTTCGGGTTTTTCATTCGTTTTGGGCCGTACCACAACCAGAAGCCTGAGATGGTAAATAACAGCAGCCCAGAACCCATTATGGTAGTGTAAATAAGTTTGAACTGCCCGTGATTTGTATTGAACCAGGTATCCAGGATGGATGCGTCATGTATGGCCTCAAAGAGATCGGCTCTTCGGGTCCCGATAGAGAGCACCTCACCGGTGGCCCCATCCAGCTGGATCTCCCGGTAATTATTTTTAAAGGTGAATTTCACCAGCCCGTTATCTTTTCTAACATCCATGCGGTCCAGCTTAAAAGGTGCCTGCCCCGGAAGGTGGGCTTCAATGGAGTCAACAGCCATAATATGAAGCCGGTCCAGAGAGATCCAGTCCTGAAGGCTTGTGGTGGTTCCCTCTCGGGTTTGCGGCATGATCACATCACCGCTGTGCTTTTTCCAGCCCAGCAGCAGCGTAGTGATGCCAACTACGAAGAAAAATATAAACAACAGGAGCCCGGTAGTCCGGTGCAGCTTTCTGAAAACCCTGATGAGTTGTGCCTGCTTTTTCCTCTTATCTCTCTCTTTCATCTGGGGGCGTAAATGTTAAATTTTTCAGAAGGCTAAAAATAAAAAAAATCCGCAGAAAAGAAGGTTTGTGGTAATTTAATAATGGGTAAAAAGATAAACCCTTTAGAGTCCAGGTATTCTTTAGCAGACTTTTTAAGTACAGGAATAGGAGGGAACCTTCCTAAAGAAAGCTTTTGCATAATCTTAAGACCCGGTGGTTTCGTTTTCTTTATCTTTAAAGGTCTAAATTTCGAAAGTATGTTGTTTCCCGATGCAGGCCCTTTTACCATTCTTGGAATTTATACCCTGATCTTTTTTATCGCTATTCTCTTTAGGTATTTCGTGGCCGCTGGAGTTTTCTTCTACTATTATTATATACTTAAGGAGGAAAAGTTCAGGGACAGACGGCTTAGTAAAAGAGGCTGGCGAAAAGGCCAACTTCAAAAAGAGATCGTCTGGAGTGTGTGGTCATCGGCTATTTTCGCTTTTTTCGGGGCGGTGGTGTATCTTTTATGGGAGGAAGGCTATACCGGCATTTATCTGGAGGCTGCAGCCTATGGCTACTGGTATCTGCCGGTCAGCCTTGGTATTATCCTGTTGCTGCATGAAACCTATTATTACTGGGTTCACCGCTGGATGCATCATCCCAGTGTTTTCCGAAAGGTGCATAAGGTGCATCATGACAGCCTTACCCCGACCCCCTGGACCGCATTTTCCTTTCACCCATGGGAAAGTTTGCTGGAGGCACTTATCCTTCCCCTTATTCTCCTTTTCCTGCCGGTACATGTGGGTGTGCTGGGATTCTACCTGCTGGTGATGACGCTAAGCAGCGTGATCAACCACCTGGATATTGAGATCTATCCCTTGTGGTTGCAGCAAAGTTCCTTTGGAAGACTATTCATAGGGGCTACGCATCACCATTACCATCACAGTGAATTTAAAACCAACTACGGACTATACTTCACTTTCTGGGACAAATGGATGGGAACAGAAAGCAAGAAAATGGAACTTCTTTTAAAACCAGAGAAACCTGCAGGGAAAAATGATCGCTCCGGTAATTAATGCTCATCTTCATGCTCCTCGTGATATTCTACGGCTTCCTCGTAGGTCTTGTTCAGGACACCCTTGGGATGTTCGGCGGGGGCATAGATCGTATAAAGTTTGAGATCTGTACTCCCTGTATTGATGAGTTGATGGTAATATCCCGCGGGCACAAATATCGCCCAGTCATCTGAAACCGTTTTTTCATAGGAGAGATCGTCTTTGTCCCTGCCCATTAAAACCTGTGCCTCCCCCTGTTCGATCCGGAGGAATTGGTCTGTTTCGTCATGTATTTCAAGATCTATGATCTCACCGGGCTTAAGGGACATCAATACCATTTGCATAGATTCCCCGGTCCACCTGGCACTGCGATAATGTGGATTTCCTATGGTGGATGCTTCAATATCCATCACCCAGGGCTCTTTTCCCTTATCCATTTCTTCCTGAACAAATTTCTGGGGCGGATTTTGATTTTCTGCAGCCCCGTCTTTACAGGAATTAAAGAGAAAAAGAATAAGCAGTAGCGCTCCTGGCAATATAAGGTTGCGCGGTTTTAAAAGAAGATGGTTCATACTGAAAACTTTTTATGTGAAATTTAAAAGTACTGTTAAGATACTAAAAAGCAGCTATATGCCGGAGAGTCTGAGAGCCCTTTTTTTTGTAGAGGATAGCAAGGCATTGCTTTGCTGTGTATTTAATACCGCAAATTGGCTTTCAGGAGTTGAGATCGCCCGCCATCGCTGTCAGAAACGAGGATTATGTCCAGGTCTCCTTCTCTATTCTTTTTATCTATGGTGACTGATTCTATTTTGAGAGGACTGTTGAGGTTTTCAATACGGACCCAACTGCCGGAAGGATTGATTTTTTCATCCTCCATTGTAAACATTCCAATAAAACTCCCCAGCACTTCCCCGTCATCATAGGCGTTAGGGGTATTTTCTACAGAAGCGGTGAGTAAGACCATTCCCGTTTTTTTGTCCATTGTGGCTCCTGAGAAACCTGCTTTAATATCTTTTATTTCAGGTAGGTCAAATTCAGTGTAATCAAAATCTGGAGCGGTGCTCCCCTTATCCAAATGATCCAGAAGCGCATTAATTTACACGAAAAATAACATTTTTGCCTCTGTTGAAAAGATAAAGCCAGCCGCTGTAAAAAGCTACTGCTTCTATATTCAGTTCCTTGTTCTTTAGAGGAGTACTGTTCCTGAGCTTCCGGTAGAATTCCCTGAGATTATTTTGTTTTACAGAGACGCTGTCGCCAATGTTTATTCGCAGAAGGTGGTCTCTTTCGGGAGATTTTGAACCCGATCCAAAAGCTATGATCTCGTTCTCATTTACCAGTTCTAAAGTTTCAAAATCGGGTTTCACTCTTTTTTCAATCCTTCCGGTTTCGGGCAGGTTCTTTATTTCCTGTAAAGGATATTTGGCAACGGTTTGAAAATCCCGGTTCAATTGATGGAGGTAGGGGGAATCATCTCCAATGATATAATAGGATTTTTTGTGTTTTACCACTCCCGAGGCGCTGGGAATACTTAAAAGAGCTTGTTGGTGGTGGATGTTGAATGTCATTTTATTTTGGGGAGTAAGCATACAGGTGATAAGTATAATTATGAAATTTTTCATTGTAATCGATTAAAAAATAAAATTAGCTCCGGCTGTTTGTTTAACAGGTCCTTTCAGTCTTTTTTACCATTCCAGCCAGAGGGAACGTTTAACATCCATTCGTACAGAAGTTCCCAGAGGCTTTCCCTCACGGTCCAGGGTGTTTTTTAACCACCCGGCATCCTTCGGGCCGGCACGCTTTAGACGGAATTTTTTCACCTCCATGGGAACCATCTTCAGGGCCTTAAGAAGGCCGTTTGAATGATCTATTTCCGGGAAGTACATGAGGGTTAACTCTCCCCGGTATTCCTCCTTTCCGGTGATACCTTCGTAGTCATTAATAAAATCCCCGGCACCGTAGATGATAAGTTTGCCGTTGTGCACCTCGATCCCAAGAGGGTGATGGGATGAATGGCCGAAAATGAGATCCACCCCGGCCTCATCAATAAGCCTATGTGCAAATTCCCGGTGCCTCTCAGGTATAGAGTACCCCCAGTTGGCTCCCCAATGCACGGAGAAGATGACAATATCGCCCGGTTTTTTTATAGACTCTATTTGCTGTTTAATGATTCTTAGGGTTTTCTCGCTGAGATCGGGTAACAGGTTGACACCCGAAAGGCCGGGTTCAGCCGCCCACATCCCCGGCACCCCACTGCTTTGGGAACCATATGAGAATACCAGGACCCTTCCATTAGGGGTATCTAAAGCAGAAGCTTCTTCTGCCTGCTGCTCGTTTTGACCTGCCCCCGAAAAAGTGATACCAGCAGCCTGCAGCGTATGTATCGTCTCTTCCAGTCCCTTCCTGCCCCAGTCCAGGGTATGGTTGTTGGCCAGGCTGCAATGGTCAATCCCTGCAGCGGTAACAACCCTGATGTTTTCCGGATGCATGCGATAATTAATTCCCTTTCCGGGCCATGGCTCATCATGTGTGGTGATACTGGTTTCCAGATTGATAAGTTTTAGGTTCGGGGAATTTTCTTCCCATACTTCCAGGGCATCCCCCCAAATGTAATCATAGGATGCGGGGCTTTTGATCGTTCCGTTTACTCTTTCGGCCAAACGAACATAATCGCGTGCATCCTTTACATAGGATTCATAAAGGACCGGATCTGTTGAATGGGGTAATATTTGGTCTATACCCCTACCCGTCATCACATCCCCACAGAGGAAAAGCCGTACGACTGTATCTTGTGTTTCCTGCTCTGGCATAAATATTTTAGTCGTTTGTGGTTTACAGGAATATAGGAGAAACAGGGTCAAAATAACAAGGAACATACCTGTCCAAAAAAATTTCTCCTTCATAGCGCTGTCTTATTAAGAATAAGATAAGAACTTATTTCTAAGGCAGGAAATTATGTTTCATAATAATAGGGTCTTAGGAAAGGGAGGTTTCCCAATTTTTATAGGTTTAATAATTTGGGAAAAAATAAACTCCTTTATGCCTATTATTGCACTTCAGAAAAAAGCCGATCCCGTTATGAACAAAGCCCGAAATCCTGTCCTCATTATCCTGGCTTTTTTTTCTATTTATTTTATTTGGGGTTCAACCTATCTCCTGAATAAGATCGCGGTAACAGAATTACCTCCTTTTATGCTGGCATCTATTCGATTCATCACAGCGGGTATTTTAATTTTTATACTGTGTAGAATATTAAAGATAAACCTCTCGATTAGCCGCAGGCAGCTTTTGAATACAACCATAGCAGGTTTTCTTTTCCTCACCTTCGGAAATGGTGTGGTAGTCTGGGCCCTGAGGTATGTGGACAGCGGGTTTGCAGCTCTGGAAATTTCAGCCCAGCCTCTTGTCGTACTTGTGTTGATGCGCATCATTGATGGCAGGAAAATACAGCTTATGTCAATGGTAGGGGTCGCTCTGGGTATTATTGGTATTTATTTGCTCGTAAGTCAGAAGCAGGTGATCAGTCAGGAAAATTCAATTTTAGGAATGCTGATGATCTTTTTGTGTCTATTGAGCTGGGCTTATGGAAGTTTGTTTGTGGGGAAAGCGAGCCTGCCCACCAATCACTTTGTAAATACTGGATACCAGATGTTTACCGGTGGGATTTTGCTGCTCCTGGCCAGTGCTCTTTTTGGGGAGCCGTGGACTTCCCCTGTCCATTGGAGTACACCCACGAGATATTCCATGCTACTCCTTATCGTTTTTGGAAGTATTGTGGCCTTTACCTCTTTTAATTATTTACTGAAAACAGTCTCTCCTGAAAAAGTGGCGACTTCCACCTATGTGAACCCTATCATCGCGCTTTTCCTGGGCTGGTATTTCCTGAATGAACAAATAACTGCACAATCCATAGTTGCTGCTGCAATTCTTCTAACCGGGGTTTATTTTATCAATACCCGCAAGAAACTGGTCATGTTCTCCAGATTTTCTTCGAAATTGCGAGCCAGGAATAACAGGGAACTATAGAAATTTATGGAAAGAGAACTGCAGAAGGTCTACATCACCTGTATGCCCCACAGACTCCTCTTTACGTCTTTAATGATAAACCTGCTTTTTGAAATGGCCGGGATCCTGGAGAGGTCGATCTCAAGGTCCTGATCTGGAACAGTGTATTCAATTTTTTTCACCAGGAAATCTAACGCGTTTCGGGAGAGGTTGATAGTTATCCATTTCCCGGCACACCGGTGATGTTCATAAAAATCCCCGCCACCCTGTGGAATAGAATTAAAAGGGCTACCATTCCAGTCCTGGAACCGTTCAGCGTAATAAACACCGGCATTTGCCCAGATCTTCTCATCATGGTTGGTGGCATACAGGTCAAGCAAAACCCTGCGACCCATGGGGAACGAAACGCCCCTCCATTGAAAAGACTCTTTCACACGTGCAGAGACAAATGGGAAAAAGGGATTATACCGCCGGACTTCCTGAACGAAATACAGGTCCAGGTCCCCTTTGTTTTTAAGCAATCTTTCCCGGTATTACGGGTGGTCCTGTAATGCGAGCGCAGCAAAAACTATGTATCTGGCAAGAGCCACAACCGGCCTAAGCAGGTTAAGTATTTCAACCGCGACGATTCGTTTGTCTACTAATTTTCCATGAAGGTTCCTGTGAAAACTAAAAAGAGAAAGAATGGAATTTCCCGGTTTCCTCTTCTCTTTTTTCCTGGTTTTTGTTACCAGCTTACTGATCCATTTCTCGGCTCTTTTACGTGCTCTTCGAACCCTTATGGTACCTTGGACCCGTACCCCCTGATCCATCGATCATATTTGAGAGCTGTTCTGTTCGCTTGCTGATCTCAGATTCGGCTAGCGGAACTTCGGTCCACTCACATACTGCCCGACAAAGAATCTCCTCTATTTCCTTAAAAAGGGTTACAGACTCCAGGTTTTCCCCTTTTTCTGGCTTTGTGTGATTGAGGTGTTTTCTAAAGATATCCTCCAGTTTATTAATCGATTCCCTGTCCATTGCATTCATAAAGAGTGCTTTTCGGTGCTTGTGCTTCTTCTTTTTTGAGAAGCTATCATGGATTCGGGCAAACCCTCAAGGGTGGAACGTTAGAACTCTACCGCCGAAACTACCTCCAGGATGATTGTATGTTCCAGTCGTTCTTCGATCTGTTCCTTGATCTTCTGGATCTTATTTCTCTCCATCACCTCGGGGCCCACGAGCTTAAGGGATACGATCATGGGTTTTCCAAACCTCACCTTCACATCCCGAAGGATAACCCCATTATAGGTACTGCCTTCCAGAACCCGTGTAATATTAGCCTCCTGCATGATCCTGTTGAACGACAGTGATAACGGGACCATTACCAGCAAAATGATGAGAAAGGTATAGACCAGCCCCATTTTGGCCCGCTTAAAGGGAGCAAATCCCAGAAAGAGAAAGGTAAGGCCTGCAAACATGATGATTCCGGCGAGATTGGTCAGATAGAGTAGGAAAGCTCCCGAAAAGACTTCCCAATCCCACCATCCAATCCCGATACCCGAAACAGCCAGAGGTGGTACCAGAGCTACCGCTATAGCTACTCCCGCCAGGCTCTTGGCGATCCCTTCTTTTGCGTGAGCATAGGCGGCTGCCACCCCAGAAGCTACTGCGATTCCCATATCCAGAAGCGTAGGGGACAGGCGGGCTTCAACTTCAGAGGTAATTATCTGTAAGGGAATGATGAGGCTAACCGCTGCCGCGAAAATAAGCGAGACAATTGTACCGGCAATAATAGTTTTAATACCCGTCTTCAACATACCTACATCATACCTCACCATTCCCATGGAAAAAGAAACGATGGGCGCGATTATAGGAGCAAGGATCATTGCCCCGATGATCACGGGGGAGGAATCTGCAAAATGACCAAAAGTTGCAATAAGGGTAGAAAGAACCATCATCACCATATAAGGAGAGGTGATCCTGGCATTTTCCCTCAGTACAGTGAAGAGATCCTGGAACTCTTCTGTAGTGGCCCGGGGAAAAATGGGCAATGTACGCCTTATCAATTCTGCCCTTTTTTCACCGGTGGGTAAACGATCTATTTTCAGACTTTTCTTTTCGCTTTCCACTACATTTTCCCCGCGGTACATGCTCTTTTGGCGAAGCAGTAAAGGCTCCGGTTGTACCTGTAGGTGGATCTCTTCTTCACTGGATTTTTCCCCATCCACAGTATACTCTATGGGACCTTTGTTGGTAATAGTGAGGGTGGGGGTTTTTATCTGTCCAATGAACCCCGGGGGTTTGATCTTTTTAGATCTGGGGGCGAGACTTCTTAGGAGGAAAAAGAAAAGTTCGAAGAGGTTTTCGGGGGCCAGGATCAAAACATGGAACATTCCGTCATTTATTGAACTTTCGGGGATTAATCTCTTGGCTACAATCGAACTTAAGGCATGTTCCACAACAATGATCCCCAGGGCAGAGGTGTGGATGATCTTCTCGTCATCTGCAGTAAGACTGAAAGAGCGGTGTGTGAGGCTGGTGATTTTTCGTATGTTGTGAAAAAAAGCTGTTAGTTCGGCCAGGAAATTGTTCTTTTGCTGATCTTCTCTAAGTATAAATACATTCCCGATATTCACTGACTGGAATACGGGCTGGCCGTTGCAACACAGCAGGTCCAGTTTTTGATCCTCCTCCAATTCCATGACTTCCCTTATGGTGTCTTCTGTCTTATCTGAAATACCGAGACCTTTTATGGTATATTTCACATCCCGGTGTGGCAGGATGGCAATACGCCACCTTTTTTCTGCAGCCTGGGGGAGGAGTTCCCTCAACTTCTGATCGCTGAGATATAAAAGCAAAACAGCTCCTTCCTCTGGTTGGAAATCTACAAAGGCAGGGTAACCCGCAACTTTCACTTCCCGGTCTTTGATCAAAGGAACTATTTTTTCATTTACCTCTTTAAGGTCTGAAGGATCATGCAGAATATACAGCATAGGCGCGGATTAATAAGCTTTGCAAATCACTGATCAAATATATTGAATTTAACGAAGACTCGCTGCTGATTACTTATAATTGAATGCTAAACAACAGTGATCATAACAGATTCAAATAGGCCCCGTAAATTATAAAGGTCGAAAATAGTTCGGTCACCATAAAATACGGCCCACAGATGTGCAGCTCAGGAAAAAATCTTACTTTTGTTCAAATAACTGCCGTTTATCGTAAGAAACCATGAGTCAGAAAGTGTTGCTAAATTCTAAAGAGATAGACATCATTTTACACCGTCTGGCTTGCCAATTGATTGAAAACCACACTAATTTTTCAGAATCTGTGATTATAGGTATTCAGCCCAGAGGAGTCTTTCTTGCCAATAGGATAGAAAAGATCCTTCGGGAAGACTACCATATCACAGGGATAGATTCGGGTCAACTGGATATTACTTTCTACCGGGATGATTTCCGAAGAAGTGAGAAGCCGCTGGAGGCCAACCGGACGCAGATAGGATTCCTGGTTGAGGATAAACGAGTGATCTTTATTGATGATGTTCTTTATACCGGGAGGAGCATCAGGGCAGCACTTACAGCCATTCAGTCGTTTGGCAGACCAAAGGAAATCGAACTGCTTACCCTTATAGACAGAAGGTTTAGCAGGCACTTACCTATACAGCCCGACTATAATGGACGGCAGGTAGACGCGATCAATGAAGAAAAAGTTAAGGTGCACTGGAAGG